>JAFVBP010000299.1 GCA_017479925.1 Selenomonadaceae bacterium
ACGTCAAGAATGCGAATCAACGCTTGCTTACAAGGCGTTCCGAATTTGGCTCGAAGCCAACGACCGAAACTTTGATAACGTCGCGTCGGAAGTCAACAAAAGCCGCAAAACAATAATTCGCTGGGCAGAAAAGTTTGATTGGGAACGTCGCGCCGCCGTCTTTGATTATTTCCGTGCGGAGGCAGACAAAGAGCACGCCGAACGCGAAACGAACAAGATGGCGGGACTTCAAATAAACCTCGGCAGAATGTTGCAAGCCGAAGGCGCAAAAGCCTTGAAAGACAAAGACCTGAGCGAAGAACCCGTTGCCGTGATTCTCAAAGCTATTGAACTCGGTATCCAAATTGAACGCTCGGCAAGAAACATCGAAAAGAAAACTATTTAATTGGAGTGACGACCATGCCGCGAAAAGCCAAACGACCTTGCCGACAACGCGGTTGCCCGAACTTAACCGATTCGGCAAGCGGCTACTGCCCGCAACACGAAAAGGCACAAGCTCAACACTACGACCGCTATCACCGTTCGCCCGAACACTCAAAACGTTACGGTTATCAATGGCGCAAACTTCGCGCACGATTCTTGAACGCTCACCCGCTTTGCGAACAATGCAAGCTTGAAGGCAGATACACCGCCGCGACCGAGGTACATCACATCCGACCTTTGAGCGACGGCGGCACCAACGATATAAATAACTTAATGGCACTTTGCAAACCGTGTCATTCACGAATCACCTTGACGACCGAACTGCTGAACAGGGGTAGGGGGTATGTAAATCTCTGCGATTTTTCGGATTAGCAACCGCTTGCCCACCCCCACGCACGAAAATCACATTTCATAGACCCGATAAAATATCACAAAAATGGAGCGAATCAAAATGGCAAAAGACGGCACAAGCAGAGGCGGTTTAAGAATAGGCGCGGGCAAGAAACGCAAGCCGCTCGAAGAAAAAATTCTTGAAGGTAAAGCAGAAGAATCAGCAACCGTCGCGTCTTTCCCCATGAACAGAACGCCGAAAGAAATGCCACAGCTCAAAAAATTTATGACCGCGAAACAAAAAAACGGCGAACATCTTCAGACGAAAAACATCTATTCGGAAATGTGGAATTGGCTTGCCGAACGGGGCTGTGAAAATCTGGTAGACAATCAACTTTTGGAGCAATATTCAATGGCTGTCGCCCGATGGCAACAATGCGAAGAATACATTTCACGTTGCGGTTTGCTCGGCGAACACCCGACGACCGGCGGCGAAATAGTTTCCGTCTACGTCAAGATGGCGCAGGATTGGCAGAAACAAATTAACCAACTCCGCTATCAGATTTACGCGGCGGTACGTGACAACTCAACGGGCGTCGCCGTCAACGACCAAAATGACTTGATGGAAGGTTTATTGAGGCGGGTGAAGTAAATGACCGCTCCGCAAAAATACAAGCCGACGCGCTTTATGTCGCGAACTTCACACTACGACGAATCAAAAGCCGACTTCGCGGATGTTATTTGTTTGCCCCGCTACGTTGCCAACGCAATTTTGCGCTACAAGAGAGGGAACAGCACTCCTGCGTAGAACGATTTTTGTATGGAGTGAACGGTTTCCCGCAAACTGGGCAGATTTTTTCAACGGGAGGTTTCTTTCTTGTCTGCGAACACAGTTTTCTTGCGCATTCTTCGGAACATGTTTTTTTCTCAGGGTGACTGCCCGTAATGAAAGGTTTCCCACACACGGCGCATTTTTTTTCCTTGGACGGCTTATCCCTTTTCTGCCAAATTAATTTTCCGCGACAGGAAAGCGAACAGGTTTTTGTTGGAAAGTATTTGTAAGCAGAAAATTCCTTGCCGCAAACAACACAGATACGCGTTTCGCGACTTCTTCTGGCGTGATAAGCACTGTGGCATTTTTCCGAACAAAATTTCACAGTCTTTGTGAGAGCCGACGACAAGAATTTTTCACCACAAAAAACGCAGGTATGCTGATGGACGGTGAGAGAATGGAGCCGCTGATGTTCCTCTTTCGTTAAACATTGAAGATTGGAAATATCGTTGTTGGCAATATTTTCGTCAATGTGATGAATCTGATATCCGTCGGGAATTTCACCGTAACAGTATAACCAAACCGCACGATGAATTTCACCAGAGCGAAAGTAACGTTTGTTTTTCGGGTTTTTGCGGTAAATCATGCCGTCGAATTTTTGGTGTGTGTCGTCGACGACTTCAACGACGGGCGGCGCGGTTAAATCGCGTTCGAGAACGTCAATGCGGTGACGCTCAAAATCCGTTTCGGTAAGTGCGCGGAGTTCGGCGAGCAATTCGGCGACGCGCTCAGGTTGTTTCATGCTATCAACTCCTTGCAATTTGTTCGCGGGATTGATAAAATGAAGTAGCAGAAATGCAAAGAGAATCCCGCGTGGGTTGTTTCCTAGACAGAAACATTTTACCACGGCGGGATTTTCTTTTCAACGAATAAATTTGAGGTGTATCACATGGAGAAAGCCACATATCGCACAACAAAACTAATGGCAAAAACGTCGCGTTATGACAGCGAAAAGGCGGATTTTGCTGTTGATTTTATGCAATGCTTAACGCACACAAAAGGGCGTTGGGCAGGAGCACAGTTCCTACTTTTGCCTTGGCAAGAGAAAATTATCCGTGACTTATTTGGTGTGGTAAAACCAAATGGTTATCGCCAATTTAACACAGCATATATTGAGATACCCAAAAAAAATGGAAAAAGTGAGCTTGCAGCGGCAGTTGCACTTTTTCTTTTGTGCGCCGACGGCGAGGAAAGAGCTGAAATATATGGTTGTGCGGCAGACCGACAACAGGCCAGCATTGTATTTAATGTTGCGGCAGATATGGTTAGGATGTGCCATGCTTTATATTCACGCTGTAAGATTTTAGGCGCAACCAAAAGGATTATTTACAAACCTACAAATAGTATTTATCAAGTTTTAAGTTCCGAATCGCCAACTAAACATGGGCTGAATTGCTCAGGCGTTGTGTTCGACGAACTTCACGCTCAGCCCGACCGACGATTGTTCGACGTAATGACGAAGGGAAGCGGCGACGCTCGAACGCAACCGCTGTACTTCCTCATCACGACGGCGGGCAACGACACGAATTCAATCTGCTTTGAGCAACACCAAAAAGCTTTGGACATCATGGACGGGCGCAAGCACGACGCGACGTTTTATCCCGTGATTTACGGCGCGGCGGAAAATGAAGACTGGACAAGCCCCGACGTTTGGGCAAAAGCTAATCCGTCGCTCGGCGTCACGATTGACGTTGAGAAAGTCAAAGCCGCTTGCGAATCAGCTAAGCAAAATCCCGCCGAAGAAAATTCCTTCCGACAATTGCGGCTCAATCAGTGGACGAAACAGGCAACGCGTTGGTTATCGGTTTTGAAGTGGGACGCGTGCAAGTTTGACTTCGATGAATCAGACCTTGAAGGGCGAGTTTGCTACGGCGGACTCGACCTCGCAAGTACAACTGACTTGACCGCATTTGTGTTGACGTTTCCGCCGACCGACGACGATGATAAATTTTTCGTGTTGCCTTATTTCTGGTTGCCGGAAGAGACGATAGACCTGCGCGTCAAGCGTGACCATGTGCCTTATGACCTTTGGGAACGCGGCGGCTTTTTGAACGTCACGGAAGGCAATGTCGTCGACTACGGCGCGATTGAAGAATTCATTGCACGCCTCGGCGAAAAGTTCAATATCCGCGAAATCTGTTTCGACAGATGGAACGCGACCTATCTCACTCAAAGGCTCGAAGGCGAACACGGCTTTACAATGGTACAGTTCGGACAAGGATTCGCGTCAATGTCGGCACCGACCAAAGAATTCGAGAAACTTGTACTTGAACGCCGCATTGCTCACAACGGGCACGCGATACTTCGGTGGAATATCGACAACATTATCATTAGGCGAGACGCGGCGGACAATATCAAAATCGACAAGGCGAAGTCAACAGAAAAAGTCGACGGCGCAGTTGCACTTGTAATGAGCCTTGCGCGGGCAATATTTTATGACGGCAAACAGGGGACAAGTGTTTATGATTCACGCGGACTGATTTTTATCTGATTAATAGTCGAAGGCGAAGTAGCCGTGCAGGGTAAACTTCCCGTTGACGCCTTCGATATTCGCGTCGGGATAGTGAATGTATTTGCCGCCGTTGACGGTGTCTAACGCTTTTTTGACGACCGCCGCGAACGCGTCATCACCAATCGCCGCGTCATAATCGAAGTATTCAAGAGCCGCCGCAAATGCCGACAGCTTATCCTCGTCGACAAGCGCGTCGAAATCAACGCCGAACAGTTTCAACGCCTCGGCAAGCTCCTGCGCCTCAGGCTCCATGAAGTCACAATCGGCGTCGTCGAACGCGCTAAGAATCACATACTGTGCGTCAGTTTTGGTCATTGGTAAAACTCCTTTCGATTGATTGAGCAAGTTTATTCCATACGTGGCGATTAGGCAACCGCGCCTGTCGCTTTTTTGTTTGGAGGAGACATGAAGATAATAGATTTTTTTCGCGGCTTGTTTAAGTCACGCGACAAGCCGACCGACAGCTGGCATTTCAGCGTTGCACCCTTCCTGTTCGGCAAGTCAATCAGCGGCAAGACCGTCAACGAATTTTCGGCAATGCAGAATTCGGCGGTGTATGCTTGCGTGCGAATTCTTTCCGAATCAATAGCCGCGCTCCCGTTGCACGTCTACGAATATCGTGACGGCGGCAAAGAACGCGTGCCGAATCATCCGCTTTATTACCTGTTGCACGACGCGCCCAACGACGAAATGACTTCGTTCAACTTCCGCGAATGCATGATGACTTACCTGTTGCTTTGGGGCAACGCATACGCGCAGATTGTTCGCAACAACCTCGGCAACGTCGCGGGACTTTATCCGCTCCGACCCGACCGCACGTCGGTTGAGCGTGACGACAACGGCGAAATTGTCTACAAGTACACGCCGACGACGGGCGAAAATCAGCATATGCAAAAGCCGACGCAGATAACCTTGTCGCGTCGTGACGTGTTGCACATCCCCGCGTTGGGATTCGACGGGCTAATCGGTTATTCGCCGATAGCGATGGCACGAAATGCAATCGGCGTGGCTATCGCGTGTGAAGACTTCGGCGCAAAGTTTTTTGAGAACGGCGCGAAGCCCAGCGGCGTCTTGAAAGTTCCGCACGTGCTCAAAGACCCGCAGAAGTTAAGCGACAGTTGGCAGAGCGCATACGGCGGCGAAAACGCGGGCAAGATAGCCGTCCTTGAAGAGGGCGTGGAGTATCAGCAAATTTCAATCCCGCCCAACGACGCGCAGTTTCTTGACACGCGAAAATTTCAGCTGAACGAAATCGCAAGGATATTCCGCGTCCCGCCGCACATGCTCGCAGACCTTGAGCGTGCAACTTTCAGCAACGTTGAACATTTATCCCTAGAATTCGTGAAATTTTCGTTAAGCCCGTGGGTTGTCCGTTGGGAACAAGCTTTAAACAAGGCACTATTCCGACCTTCCGAACGCGGACGATTTTTCGTCAAGCTGTCGGTTGACGGCTTACTTCGCGGCGATTATGAAACTCGAATGCGCGGCTACGCGACGGCAATTCAGCAAGGTATCATGTCGGTCAACGAAGTTCGCGAACTCGAAGACATGAACCCGATAAGCGCGGACGAAGGCGGCGACCTTCACCTTATCAACGGCAACATGACGAAGTTAAATCAAGCGGGCGACGCTTACAAGAAAGGCGGTGAAAGTAATGGCTAAGTTTTGGAACTTCCTGCGCGACGACGCGGGCGAACGAATTTTGCGGCTCGATGGAGCAATTTCGGAAACTACGTGGTTTGGCGACGAAGTCACACCAAAAATTTTCCGTGACGACCTTAACGCAGGTGACGGCGATATTACCGTTTGGCTAAACAGCCCCGGCGGTGACGTGTTCGCGGCGACGGAGATTTTCAACATGCTCAAAGAATACGGCGACAATCGCGGGCTTGTGACCGTCAAGATTGATTCTTTGGCGGCAAGCGCGGCGTCGATTATCGCAATGGCGGGCGACGTGATAGAAATTTCGCCCGTCGGCATGATTATGATTCACAATCCCGCGACGATAGCGGCAGGCGACGCGGACGAAATGAAGGCGGCGGCTAAAATGCTCGGCGAAGTCAAGGAAAGCATTATCAACGCATACGGGCGGACGACCTTGCCCCGCGAACAGTTATCGCGCATGATGGACGCCGAAACGTGGATGAATGCGAACAAAGCCGTCGAATTGAGATTCGCCGACAAAATTATCGGCTCCGAAAATCAACCGACCGACGAACAATCGGCGAAGATTTTTTCTGCGATGCAAGTCACGAATTCGGTTGCGGACGCCTTCAAAGCAAAGCGCGACGCCGAAAAGAAACTTGCAACCGCCGGCAAACGTTTTATCGTCATGCGACCGCAAGAAATATTTCAAGGTTGAGGAGGAAACGAAAATGGTAGACCTTCAAAAATTAATTGACGACAGAGCTGTCGCGTGGAAGGCGGCAGATGATTTTTACACAACGCACGTCGGCGAAGATAGCACAATGTCAGCGGATGACGCCGCCACGTACAACAAATTGCTTGCGCGTGTTACGGAACTCTCGAACAGCATTGAACGCGAAGAGCGACACGAAAAACTTAAGGCTCAACTTTTGGCTCCGACGACCGCGCCTATCCGTGACGCTATCGGCGGCAACTTCGATAACGACCTGCGCGGGATTGGCAACGTCAAAAGCGGCAGAGCTACCGACGAATACAGGCAAGCCGCCTTGACCGCAATTAGGACGAAGTTCCGAAAAATCGATAATGCGCTTGCCACAAGCCCCGATACTTCGGGTGGTTACTTATTGCCAATCGAATGGGAAAAAAATTTGGTTGACGTTTTGAACGAAGATTGCGTAATGCGGAAGCTCGGAACAACAATCACAACAAGCGGCGAACACCGAATCCCGCTTGCGGCGACAAAGCCGGCGGCGTTGTGGGTTGCCGAGGGCGGACAAATGACTTTCGGGAACGCGACGTTCGACCAAATTACTTTGGACGCGCACAAGGTTCACGTCGGAATTCTTGTCACCGAAGAATTATTGGCAGACAATGTATTCGACCTTGAAAAATACATCATTGAACAATTCGGGCGTGCTATAGCCGAAACGGAAGAGCAGGCGTTCATTTCCGGCACGGGCGTTGGACAACCGACGGGCTTCCTCACCACCATTGCCGCCGATACGTCAGCTTACATCACGACCAAAGGCGCGGATATTTCAGCCGACGACATTTTAGACCTTGTCTATAAACTGCCGAGACCCTACCGCAAAAACGCAGTTTTTCTTGTCAACGACGCGACGATGGCGAAGATTCGCAAGTTCAAAGATTCGACGCAGAATTATCTTTGGACGCCGAGTTTTGTTGCGGGTGAAAGTGACCGCCTTGTCGGATACCCCGTATACACGTCGCCTTTTATGCCGACAAGCGAATCAGGTAATTTCGCTTTGGCGTTCGGTGAATTCAAGCAGTATCGAATTGCCGACAGAGGCACACGCTCATTCCAAGAACTCCGCGAACTCTATGCTGGCAATGGCATGGTCGGATTCTTACTCAAAGAGCGCGTCGACGGCGCGTTGATTGTCAAGGATGCAATTCGTGGGTTGAAAATAAAATGATAACGCTTGACGAGGCGAAAGAATATCTGCGCGTGGACACGGACGCCGAGGACGTGACGATTCAAAGTCTTTTGAACGCGGCGATAAATCTGTGTTGTGACGTGGCGCGCCTTGACCGTGAAGAATTCTTCGCGGCGGGCGACGTGGCGAAAACGGCGGTGCTTTACACATTGGGCACGCTGTACCAAAATCGCGAAGATTTAGACGGGCACGCGTTGACCTTGCGCCTGCGCAGTTTGCTGTTCGGCGTCAGAAAGCAGGGATTCTGATGAAAATGACAATCGGGCATTTGTCGGAAAGAATCAGCGTTCGATACTTCGACGTTGAACACGACGACTGCGGCAACATCTTGCGACGTGAAGAGCGCGAACGTTGCCGACTTTGGGCGAACGTCTACGCATTGACCGCAAAGAAAAATGACGCTCAGCCCGAACGAGCAAACAAAATTACTTATCGCGTGACGATTCGGTACCGCGAAGACATATTGCCCGACGACGAAATTGACTGGCGGGGACGGCGTTTAAGGTTGCTGTCACCGCCTTTCCATTTAAACGGACAGAAAGTCTTCACGGCTATGGACTGCGAGGAGGCGGTTGCAGATGGCGCGCAGTAGCTATCGGGCGACGGGTTTTTGTCGCGGGAATATAAGAGGCGCGTCCTCGACATTGAAAGAATTGCGGGCAATCGGCGAACACGTTGCCGAAGCCGCGAAAGCCGCGCTTAAACAAGGCGTTGACACAGTTGTTGCCGACGCGAAAAATCGTTGCCCCGTGCGAACAGGCAAGCTCCGCGATTCAATCAAAGCCGAGCCTTATAGTGACGGCGCGTCCTACGGAATCACGGCGAACGCCAACAATAAGGGCTTTTACTACGGGCTACTGGTAGAGTTTAGCCCAATGGAAGGCTACCGCCCGTTTCTTTATCCCGCGCTCGACGCACACAGTCAAGAGGTTTATGACAACGTGAAAAATGCGGTGACTAATGCAATTCGCGGAGGCGGCTAGTAATGGAGACTTACGAACTTGAAGAACAAGTTTACGCGGCATTGACCGCCGACGAGCGACTGATTGAACTTTTGGCGAACGGCGCGAAGTCAATCTATCATTACGTTGCGCCTTCGACGCTGAAATATCCCGCAATCGTGTATTCGCCAATTTCGGACGTGCCGGCATTGAACGGCGACAATCGCGAAGTGGCACACCGCGTAACGATTCGGATTCACGTTATCACGTCGGCACAAGGCACCAAAGTCGACCAAGAAAAATTTCGGGAAGTTTGCGTGCGCGTCAAAGAAATCATGACGACCTTAGAATTCGCACGTCGACAAACCGTCCCGTTCATCAACGACGGGCGGGCAATGTTTATCTACGATTTTGTGAAGGGAGTGTAAAATTGTGGCTCAGATAGGTTTGAAAAATATCTATTATGCCGTAATGACAATCAACGCCGAAACGGGCGCGGAGACATACGGCACGCCGAAAAAAATTGGTGAAGCCGTCAGCGTCGACATCAACCCAACAACACAAACCGCGAACTTGTACGGTGACGATATGGCGGTCGCTACGGACATTGCGTTGCAAGAAATTTCGGTGACGATTGAAACGACGCACGTTCCGCTTGAAGACCAAGCCGCCTTGCTCGGACATACTTACACCAACGGGCAGTTGACGGCGAAGATGAGCGACACCGCGCCTTACGTCGCCTTGCTTTTTGAATCACAGAAACACGACGGCGGTATTCGTTGCGTCAAGTTGCTCAAGGGCAAATTCGCGCCGTCGCAGGAGACAATCAACACCAAAGGCGAACAGATGGAATATCAAGTCCCGTCGCTCGAAGGCACTTTCGTTGCGGCGGCAAGCGGCGCGTGGAAAATCATCAAAGACTTTGACAAAGACGCCGATACCGCAAGTTGGTACACAAGCGTCACAGCTTAACGGAGGTATGAAACATGGTAACGACAGCAACAGTAGAAGCGAACAGCGTCGCGGAAGCAGTGGCGAAAGTTGACGCAATTCATAAGGCGTTCGGCAACGACGTAGAAATTGACCTTGCGATTTTGGCGGACGAGACCGCAGACGAACGGGACGCCAAACGATTGGGCTACGCGTTCAACTGGCTCAAAAACAAAGCACAGGAGGAAACGACAATGACGGGCGGAATTGAATTCAACATCATCACGGATATGACGAAACTGCCGCAGAAAGTGGCAAGCGCGGCGTCGGCTATCGAGACCGCCGAATTGACGGGCGCAAGCTACAAGCCGATTATGTACGTCGGGACGCAGGCGCATGATGGCACAAGGGCAATTCGCGGCGTCAACCATTGGTTTATCTGCGAACAGACGCTTGTGACGGCACGTCCCGAAAAACATATCGTCAAGCTTGCCGTCAACGAGTTTCAGGGAGAGTTTAAACTTGTCTTGAACGCGACCGACAGAAACAAACCCGAAACAATCTTCGAGTAAACAATTTCGGCAGAAGCCGTCCTGCGCGGGCGGCTTTTCTGCTTTTGAGGAGACGTTATGAAGCAAAAATTTTGGTCGTGGACAGGCAATCAGCTGAACTTTAAAACCTGCATTTCGGATGAATCATGGTTTGAAGAAAAGTTGTCGCGTGTGAAATTTTTCGGGGAGTTAAAGCGGCACAACGACGATATAACGGTTTTAATAGATTCGCTCGGCGGCGATTATTTTGCGGCAGAGGCTATTTATGAAATGTTGCGCGAATATCGCGGTCGTGTCACTGTAAAAATCGAAAAAATAGCGGCGTCGGCGGCGTCGATTGTCGCAATGGCGGGCACGGTCGTGAAAATAGCACACACGGGCAAGATTTTTGTTCACAATCCGAAATTTTACGGATACGGCGGCGAAGACGAAGACGAAAAGCGAGAAGCCGGTTATATGCTCGAAGAAATTACCGAAAGCGTTATCGATATTTATCAGCGACGGACAAAGCTGTCGCGTGCTCAGCTGTCGCGCATGATGGACGCCGAAACGTGGTTAAACGCAAATGAAGCTGTTGCGTTGGGATTCGCCGACAAAATCTATTTCAACTTAGCGGCTTAACTTGAAATAACGGCGTCGCTTATTTCAACTTACGGAGGATTGAATCATGGACAGACCGACAATCACAATCGGCGGCAAGACCTACGAGTTGCCGCGTCCGAAAGGCGGCATATGGCGCAGGTTGCTCGAATTCGACAAGAATCACGGCAACATTTTCAGTGTAGACGCTATCGAACAGCGTTGCGAATTCCTTGCCGAAATGTACGGCGGCGACTTGACCGCAGACAAACTGCTCGACGAACTCTATCTTGACGAAATTGTTTCGATTTATAACAAGACGACGCGTTATCTTGTTGCCGTCGGCACTTCACGCAATGAGGAAATTGAAAAAAACGCAAGCGAGGGCGACGCGACGACCTAATCACGTTGCCGCTAGACCCTTACGAACAATGCCTTGCGCTTTATCGTCGGTGGATGGCGGATTATCACATGTCGCCCAACGAAATCGACAACACCGACTTAGAGTTGCTTTTGGACATGGAAGTTTTGGACAGCAAAATCGACGCGGCGGCAGAAGAACAGCGTCACAAGAAAAAATCGCCGCCCAAACAACAAGTTTTTATCGACCAGATTCTTTGACGGCAACAAAAAAGACGCCGCATTGAGCGACGCCTAAAAATTTTTTGACCGCAACAGGATTTTGTCCCGTGTCGGCGAAAATCTCAGTTGAAGAGCGTAAACTGTGCCACGGGGTGGAAGTCCGGAACAGCGATAAACTCTTCGCCGAGGATAAGGTTGGCGGCTTTGGCTACCAGCCTTTTCTTCGTGTACGGGTCACGGGCGGCTTGTGCGACGGCGGCGAGTGCCTTGCCGCGTTAAAAGTCGGTGACCGAATCAAGCGGCGTGTCGTGTTCGACGGTTGCCTTGTTAAAGTAGGCGTCTTCGAGGAGTTCAAACACGTCCCAAGCCGTTTCGGTGCCGACGCTTTTGCAGTGGCGGGCGACGCCGCGTTTCGTCCACAGGAACAAATGTTTCGTGTGCGCGGGAACGTCTACCGAAAGATTCTTTGTGTAGTTGCGGAAGGTTTTAAGCTCGTCGCCTTCAAGCTTGAAGAAGTGCTTGCCGTCGATGAAACGGTCACGATTGTTGCGGAAGTTGACGCCGAGACTTTCCACAGTGACGACTTTGTCGGGCGTCGAAAGAAATTCGGCGAGTTGCGCGGTCGTCAGGACGAGTTGCCCGTGATATTCGATGCGCGTAATGTTTTCGGTCGGGTTTGTCGCGATAAGATTCTGCATGTTTAAGCCTCCTTAGAAAGTTCGTGATTGCGTTTGAGATAAGCGATAGCCGCTTGCTCACGAGACGTGAAGCCCGCCGCTTGAAGTTGTTGCCAAAGCAATGTGCGGCGTTCGACGGCACTAACGAGTTCGGACAGCAAAAACAACGCGACGTAATCTTTCGTGGAAAGTTCGTGGAGCGCGTCCGAAAGTTCGCCAACAATTTCGTCTTCGGTCGTCCAGTCTTCAAGCGTGGTAAGTGTGCTGAAATTCACTGTGTCACCTCCTTACGTTTCGGATTCGGCGGCGTCACCTCCTTTTAAGCGAAACTGTTTAAAAACCGTGCTTGGTATAAGCGTTGCCGCTACACTTGTCAACGGTTGCGCCTAAAAATCTTTTCGCTTGTAAACAAATGCGCTTTATGTTACTATTGTCGCGGGGGTGGGCAATATGACAGTGGCAGACGCATTTAAACGGTTTCGCGCAGAATTGGGGCTATCACAAGCCGACGTGGCAGAAAAAATAGGGATATTGCCGCAGTCTTATTACCGTTACGAAAGCGGAAAATATTTGCCGTCGGTACCAGTGATAATTAAACTTGCAGACGCGTTTGACGTGTCGGCGGATTATCTGTTGGGACTGCGCGACACGCCAAAGCCCAACGAGGTTGGCGCGGATGAAGTTCGGGAGGCACGGGCATTTCGCGAATCACTGAAAAAATTCGTCGAAGGTACGGCGTCATGAAAAAATAACACAGCTCGCTACGGCGGGCTTTTTTGTTGGGAGGTGAGACGATGGCAGAAACAAAAGGCGGAAACACCGTCGGGGGCTTGTATATGCGGCTCGGCTTGTCGCTTGACGGTTTGCAGAGCGGTTTTATCGCGGCAGAAAAGACCGTGCAACAAAATATTGCACGGCTCAACCGTGAAAGTAATTTGGTGAAGATTCGCGCCGATATTGAAATGACAGGGCTTGACGCCGTCAAAGACAAAACACGACTGCTTGAAGTTCAGGAGCAGTCTTTAACGCGGCAACTTGAACTGCAACGTGATAAGCTTGCGCTCGTATCAGCGGCTTATCAGGAGGCGGCTAAAAACAAGAACACCGCCGCGACGCAAAAACTTGAAACGTCAATGGAGCGCGAACGCCTTGCCGTTGCCCGCCTCGAAGCAGAACTTAAAAAGTTATCAACGCAAAGAATTTCTTTTGACACCGCCGGCTTGCAAGACAGTATCGCCAAACTAAATTCTCGAATTAAAAATATTCGCATACAAGCCGAAATCGACACGTCGAAGTTGCAGAACGCCGGCAGTATTTTTGACGCGCAAAAAGTACACATCTCCGCCGTCACACGCGAACTTGAATTGCAACGTCAAAAGTACGCGCAACTTCAAGCTCAGGTAATGGACGCGGCTAAAAATTTCGGCGGCGACAGTTCCGTTACGCTCAACATCAAGACCAACGCTCTGCAACAGTATCAGGAAATTCAGCGGCTCGAAACTAAGCTGAAAGAACTTCAAGGTACCGACATTAGCTTAAAAATCCACGCCGATAACCTTCAAAAAATCGAACAAACCATTCACGACAACATTGCCCGAATCAACGCGAAGATTGATTTAATCCGCGTCAAGAGCGAAGTTGACACGTCGAAACTTTCAGGCGCGACCGCCGAATTCGACAAGGCAAAAGCTCACGTTACCGCGCTCAATCAGGAATTGACGTTGCAGAATCAAAAGCTCGTCGAAATGCAACGATTGCTGTCGCAGTCAAGCGGTATCAAAGCAATTAATATCGCGACCGACATTCAAAAGCAGATTCAAGAAATCGACCGTCTTAAGGCGAAGATTGAAGAACTCAACCGAATTCAGCCGCCGAAAAGCGGTTTGCTCAGCGAATACTTGAACATCAAGGGCGACATCACGGGGCAGTTGAACAATATCGCGACGGCGTTCAGCAACCTGCGCGGGGCAACGTCTTCAGCCGACAACGCCATTGTTTCCGTGCTCGGCGTGATTGATTCAATTCCGTCACCCGTCGGCAAAGCTATCACTGCGCTTGCGGGTTTGCCCGTCGTCTTCGCAGGTATCGAGAATTCTGTCGTCGACATGATGAAAGCGACGGCGGCGGCAGGTGACGCGACTTATGTCATGTCACGCGGTTTTCAAATGTCCGTTGCCGACACGGGCAAATTCACGACAATGTGTAAAACCGCAGGCGTCGAAGTCAACGACCTTGCGTCGACACTAAAACGCGTTCAGCAAGCCGTTGTTCGCGGCGGTGAAGACGCCAAAGCGGAGCAATGGCTCAAACGTTACGGCGAATCAGCTTTTGACGCCAACGGCAAGTTGAAAGACTTGAACGAAATGACTTTGACGTTGAGCCGTGCCTTAAAACGCGCTCAAGCCGACGGCAACGGTATGGCGTTTATTCTCGGCACAATGCGAAACGCCAGTGCGGACGCTATAACTGCCATTGAAGACGCGGAAGGCGTTTACGAACAAGCATCTCATATCGTCAAAGCCGGGCTTGCCAATCCGACCTTAGCGCATGAAGTTCAAGGCAACTTAAACGCAATGGGTCAGCAGGCGGCTCAATTGGGCGCGTCTTTCAACAATGCCTTACTTCCCGTCGTCAACGAAATTGTTCCGCGCATGACCGAGCGCATGGGGCACATGACTCAGTTAATCAAAGACAACAAGGACATCATACTTGACTTAGGCAGAGACTTCGCGCAGGTTTGGGGCAACGTCGAAGACACCGTTGACGCCGTCGGTGACGGTTTAGGTAAACTTGCGTCGCTTGCCCGTGATAATCGCGTTGTGCGCACGACCGATAAAGATACCGTCGTTGAACGCTACAAAGACGACACGTCTGTTCAATCCGCCAAAGACATTCTCGAACGAGAAATCGCCGCCGGTGCTTACAGCGACGAGGATATTGCCAAACTTCGCTCACGCGGCGACCTGTATCTGAAAGAAACCAAACGGATTGAATCAGACCTTAAAGCAATTTGGGCGGAGCGTCGTAAAGCTTTTGCCGAAGCTAATCAGTCAATCATCGACAAGTACAAAGCCGACGATTCGATTAAGACCGCCACCGATTTATTCAACAAGCTCACCGACGCCGAAAAAGAAGCGATTGAAAACGTGCCGTCAGCGTTCGGCAGTATCCAGGAACGAGCCGCAGTTTTGAACAAAGAGTTGCAACGCGTTCGTGAAGAGGCGCAAGCGACAGCGAAAGAAATCAAGTCCGTATCTGAAATCGTCAACGCAGGTGGGCAAGCACTATTCGGGAACACAGAGCAACAGGAGCGTGCGAAAAAATATAGTGATGAAGCGGCGGATATTCGTGCCAAAACAAACCTAGGCGATTATTACTATCAGCGTTACGACATCAACCGTCGGGCGCAGGAACAATTATCGCAAGAAGGCATTTCGGGAGCCGAATATCGCGCCGTATTGGAAAAGCAAGCGGCAGAATTGGCGCAACTTGAACAAAACCGCGCCAACAAAGTTGCCGAAATTGAACGTTCCATCACCGCCGAATTGCAGTTGAGTTTTGAGCAACGTCAAAGCCTAATCGAACAGGAAGCGCAGAAACAAATCGAAGCGGGCGAAGACGCCGCCGAAGCTTATTCGCAAGCTCAAGACAAAATCAACAGCAAGTTCAAAACCAGTCTTGACGAACGCATTGCCGGCTACAAGCGCGATATGGACGAGTGGATTAAAAACGGCATGGACAGAGCCGAAGCCGAAGAACTCACCCAACAGCGAATTGACAAAGCCCGTCAAGACTACGCCGACAAGATTCAGGAACATTATCAGAACGCCGCCGATATTCAGTACAACGTCACGCATACCGCATTTGAAAAAGAAATGCGCGACATTGAACAGTGGACGGCGGAGCAACAGAAAAAAGCCGAAACCGCAGAAGAAATCGCGGGCATAATCGCGGAGGCGGCGGCTAAAGAAGCGGCGGCTTTTGAAAAAGAAGTTGACCGTATCAAAAAAGCGAATCAGTCACTCGAAGATAAAATCTTCGCGCAGGAACATTCCCAATACGAAGTTGACCGTCGCAAACTTCAACAGGAAGTTGCCGAACTGTACAA
>JAFVBP010000300.1 GCA_017479925.1 Selenomonadaceae bacterium
GAAAATCAGCCCATTAACCGCGCAAGTTCCGCGTCGTAGTCAATGCCGTCAAGCTCCGCCTGAAAGTCCGTCATGACTTTGAAAATCCGTTCGAGGTAATCGTCGCGGGTATGGCAGCCGTCGGTAAACTTTTCGTGCATGATATCAATGCCGCCGCGCACGTAATCGTTGAACAGATCGAAATTTTTCTTGACTTCGTCGGCTTTGTCGGAGTCGGCGTCGAAACGAAAAGCACGGTCAACCCGCTCGTCCTGCGTAAGTTTTTTGCTGTCGTCCAACAACATGACAAGCCGATAAAGAAATTTGCAATTTTCCCGTTCGCGAATGAAAGCGTCGGCACGTATTGACGCGCTATCTTTTGACGACGTGTCGGTTTTCGCTCTGCGACGGTAATAAATGCCCCAGACCGCCGCGTTCATGTAAACGTCAATGTACCGCTCGAAAATTTTCGCCGACTTGGAATTGTTCGGCTCGTCGTCCCGCGAATTTTTTTTCGCAAGAAACTTCAGCTTCGTGGCGTGCGTGCCGTTAATCGTGTAATCCGATTCAAAAAGACCGGGTTGCTTGCTCATGTTCAGACCTCCTCGATTTTCGTGAACGTTTCGCGGATTTTGTTCAGGCGATATTTTTGCCCGACGCGCTGAATCATGACGGTTTCGGCGAAGTTCCAATCTTTCTGCATGACGAACATGATGACTTGCTCGGCGATTCGCGGCAAGACTTTTGAAATGTTCGCCGTGTGAATTTCGTCCGCGTTGGAAAAAGGCGCGTCCATGACCAGCGGATAAGCCTCCGAAGTAATTTTAAGCTCTTTGAAAATTTGACGTTTGGCAAGCGCGACAAGCCCGGCAATGAACGCGAAATTTTTTACGCGGTTGAGACCCTCGGATTCGCTCAAAAGACTTTCGCCGTCGCCGACGGAAGCGATAAGTTCAACGTGATATTGCTCGTCGAGTTCAACGCGGCGGTGACCGTGATACATTTCGTCGAAAATCTTGTCGACTTCAGCTTGAAGACTTTCGCGAAGTTCGCTTTCGTTTTTGCGGCAGGTCGGTTCAAGCCACGCTTTAAGCTCTTCGGCGTAGGTAAGCAATTCTTTTGCCTCGCGATTTTTTTGCGAACGAGACGTTAAGCTGTCGTAAGCTTTTTGATAACTTTCGATGTCGCGTGCAAGTGCGCCGTCCTGCCGGTTGAGGCTGTCTTTCGTCGCGTTCAAAGCGCGCAGCCGTTTACGAATGTCGGCGTGTTCACTTTCGTAACGAGCCATGTTTTCCTTGCCGGAAATTTTTTCGTGCAGGTCGGCAAGGTCGTCTTCCCACTCGGCAATTCGCTCTTTGCAACGGTGAATTTCGTCGTAACGTTGACGGATGTTTTCGTAAACGCGGGCTCCGTCGCGTGAAAAATTTTCGAGCCGGTCACGATAATGGCGCACGGTAATGCCGATCGATTCGGGCGGCACGTAATGCATTTCGTCCATCAAGTGACGATAAGCGTCGTTGCCTAAGCAAATTTCGCGTCCGCAGATGCAACGTCCGCGCTGAATCAGTTCGTCAATCGTCGCTTTCGTCACGTTGCGCACGCCTTTATCGGCTATGTTGAGCTTCGCCAAAATATTGTCCGCGTTATCCAACAACGGTTGCAGAAAAAATTTCATTGCGTCGGCATTGAAGTCGCGGAAAAAACTTTCCGTCGCGTCGAATAGATATTTTTTTTCGTCGGCAATCTTGCGTTCGAGTTTGTCAATTTCTTTTTGCAAGTCGGTCGTCGATTGATTTTCGCGCAAGATTTTTTCGACTTCGGACTTGCGTTCTTCGTAGCGGGCAATTTGGTCTTTGCAATCTTCGAGTTGTTTGGCAATGGCTTCGCGTTTTTCACAGGCACTTTGCGCGGCGTTCAAAGCCTTTTGCGCGTCAGCGTCGCCGTCCGAATCCATGCTGCCGTAAATTCTGCCGATGACCGTGCTTTTTAACGAACGGTCGCCGAGATGTCGCAGTGTGTTTTCAAGCGCGGACAGCCCCAAAAAATTCTTGACGGCGTTGGCAATGTCGCGACGTTGGCTGACCGTGCTGATTCGTTCCGTGTCGAAGAAAAAATACGTCGACAACTCTTTGGGCAACCAACTGTTTATCAGCTCC
>JAFVBP010000301.1 GCA_017479925.1 Selenomonadaceae bacterium
TGATGATTCGCGAATTCAAAGATTTTTACCTGAGCGTTCAGCAATAAGCGAAGGATTGATTTTCAGCCGCAGACAAAAAATTTCCCGTCACTCGAACGAGCGGCGGGATTTTTTAATGCGTAATTCGTAATGACAACGTTGCCCGTCGCTTTTAAAGCGACTCAGCGGCAGTACAAAACAAATTCGCACGGCGTGGGCACGAGCCAACTCAAGCCGAAATATTTCAAAATTGCACATTGGTCGTTGTCGAAAAAGTAATCTTTGCCGTCGATTTTGTGATGGCGGAAAGCGAATTCGTAATCGGGTCGCAACGATTTTATGTACGCCGCCAACGTCCAAGGGTCTTCCCACTTGTGGTAGACACTGACCGCCATTTTCGGCTTGCAACGGGCGATTGTCTTTGTCGCGCCGTGAAGCATGTCGAGTTCCGAACCTTCAATGTCGAGCTTGATGTAATCGACGCGGGGCAAATTTTTCCGTGCGACGTAAGTGTCCAAGTCGATAAACTTACCAATTCGGTTGCCTTCGGGATCTTTTTGACTGGCAGTACCGAACGGCAAATAATTTTCTTCGCTTTCGCGGTCGCTTAAGCCGAGGTTTTCAAGCGTGATGTTCGGCTTTTGTCCGACGCGTGCAAGACAACGTTGGTAATTGTTCGCGTCCATCTCGAAGGCGAAAACTTTTGCGCCGCATTTGGCGAAACTTTCGGCAGTGGCACCGTCGAAAGCACCGCCGTCAATGGCAATGTCGCCCGCCGAAGGTGTGAAGCCGTCCAAAAAATACTGCGGCTCCGAGGCGAAACGATAATCGCTGACTTTACCCGTCAAACGACCTTTGATAACAGCACGGAAAACGTTCCGTGATTCGTCGTCAATAAACATTTCGTGCACGGCGTACAGTTCGTGCAGATGTTGCATTATCAGCGAAAAATATTTCGGCTGATCGTCCACATAAATGGGCGCGACAACTTCAATGCCGTAGCGCGTAAAGTAATCGGCAAACGCAACGTCTTTGAAAACTTCGACGAAGAAAACTTCCTGCGGCTTGACGGGGAAATTCTCTTCGCCGAAATGCGAAATGTCTTCAAGCGCGACAACGGGCACGTCGACGAAATTTCTCAACACTTCGGCTTGACGGTCGGCAAGTACGATAATGCAGTTGACGTTCAGCCCCGTTTTGACGAGTGCTTGAATATTATTCACTGCACCATTCGGTTTGAGTTCAAAGCCGAAGAAAATCGCGACGGGCGTTCGATTACCCGCAAGTTGAGCCAAGTGCATGTTGAAACGTTCAAATTGCAAGTCGGACACAAGTTTAATAAATTCAGTGCTCAATGGTTACACCTCCGTCAACGGCAGTACAGGACAAATTCGCCCGCGTTGGGAATCAGCCAACTCAAGCCGAAATATTTCACAATCGCGCGTTCGTCGGCGTCGAGCAGGTAATCCGTGCAATCAATCTTGTAATGTCGGAAAGCGAATTCGTAATCGGGTCGCAACGATTTTATGTACAGTGCAAGTTCCCAAAGATCTTCGGCAAGATGATAAGCACTGACCGCCATTTTCGGCTTGCAACGGGTAATCGTCTTTGCCGCGCCGTGAAGCATGTCGAATTCCGCGCCTTCGATGTCGAGCTTGATGTAATCGACGCGTGGCAAATTTTTCCGTGCGACGTAGCTGTCCAAGTCGACGAACTTGCCGACCATGTCGCCTTTCGGACTTCTTTGACTGCCCGCGTCACCCGAAACGTAATTTCCCTCGCATGTCTTGTCGCTCAAGCCGAGATTTTCAACCGTGATATTCGGGTTGCCTCCGACGCGTGCAAGACAGTTTCGGTAATTGTCGGCGTCCATTTCAAAGGCGAAAACCTTTGCGCCGAGTTTGGCGAAACTTTCGGCAGTGGCACCGTCGAAAGCACCGCCGTCAATGGCAATGTCACCCGCAGTCGGCGTGAAGCCGTTCAGAAAATATTGCGGCTCCGATGCGAAACGGTAATTGCTCACCTTGCCCGTCAAGCGACCTTTGACAACAGCACGGAAAGATTTTTTCGATTCGTCGTCGATAAAGCTTTCGTGCACGGCGTAAATTTCGGGCAAATGTTGCATTATCAGCGAAAAATATTCTTGCTGAATTCCGACCAAGTACGGCGCGACAACTTCGATGCCGTGGTGCGCAAAGTAATTGGCAAAGGCAACGTCTGTAGATGTGTCGGGTATGAAAACTTCCTGCGGCTTGACGGGGAAATTCTCTTCGCCGAAATGCGAAATGTCTTCAAGCGCGACAACGGGCACGTCGACGAAATTTTTCAGCACTTCGGCTTGACGGTCAGCAAGTACGATAATGCAGTTGACGTTCAGCCCCGCGTTGACGAGCACTTGAATATTAGTCGCCGCTTCTTTCGGGATTAATTCAAAGCCGAAGAAAATCGCGACGGGCGTTCGATTACCCGCAAGTTGAGCCAAGTGCATGTTGAAACGCTCAAATTGCAAGTCGGATACGAGTTTGATAAATTCTGCGCTCATGTCACGCCTCCAACTTTTTGGCAAGCAGTTGATTGACGAGTTGCGGATTCGCCTTGCCGCGAGTGAGTTTCATGACTTGCCCGACGAGTGCGCCGAGAGCTTTTTTCTTGCCGCCGCGGTATTCGTCGACGGCTTTGGGATTTTTGGCAATGACTTCGTCGACGGCAGTCTCAATCGCCGCGGTGTCGGTAATTTGCACGAGGCCTTTGTCGCGAACAATCTTTTCGGGCGCGTCGGGCGATTTCCACATTTCGGCGAAAACGGTTTTGGCGATTTTGCCGCTGATTGTGCCCTTCGCGATAAGCTGAATCATTTCGGCGAGACGTTTGGCGTCAACGGGCGAATTTTCAATCGTCAAGCCGTCCGCGTTGAGATTTTTGGACAGGTCGCCCATGATCCAGTTTGCGGCAACTTTGGCGTCGGCACCCGCGTCGACAACCGCGTCGAAATACTCCGCCATTGCGCGTGAACTCGTGATAATGCCCGCGTCGTATTCGCTCAAGCCGAAAGTTTGAATCAGACGTTCGCGGCGAGCGTCGGGCAATTCGGGCAAAGACTTGAGAAAAGCCTCAATTTCCGCGTCGGTCGTGACAATCGGCGGCAAGTCGGGTTCGGGCATGTAACGGTAATCGTGCGCGTCTTCCTTCGAGCGCATCGACTGCGTGATACCGCGTTCGGGGTTCCATGTGCGCGTTTCCTGAACGATTTTGCCGCCGTCGTCGAGAACTTCGGCTTGACGTTCAATTTCGTAGTTAATCGCGTCTTCGAGAGCCTTAAACGAGTTGATGTTTTTCATTTCGGTACGCGTGCCGAGCTTGTCGCTGCCGACGGGTCGCAACGAAACGTTGATGTCGGCGCGCAGGTTGCCTTCCTCCATGCGGCAATTCGACACGTCGATATATTCGAGAATCGACTTGATTTTTTCCATGTAAGCGCGAGCTTCGGCGGCGGAGTGCATGTCGGGTTCGCTGACAATTTCAATCAGCGGAACGCCCGTGCGGTTGTAATCGACATTTGAGCTTGCCGAGTCTTTAATCGTCGTGCCGCTGTGAACGAGTTTGCCCGCGTCTTCCTCCATGTGAATGCGCGTCAATCGAACGGTTTTTTTCACGCCGTCGACGACAATGTCAACGTGCCCTTCGTAAGCAATCGGCAAGTCGTACTGCGACGTCTGCCAATTTTTCGGCAAGTCGGGGTAGTAATAATTCTTGCGGTCAAACTTACTGAACTTGTTGATTTTGCAGTTCGTCGCAAGCCCGGCTTTGATGGCGAATTCGACGACGCGGCGGTTGACGGTCGGCAAAACGCCCGGCAATCCCAAGCACACGGGACAAACGTGCGTGTTCTGTTCCGCGCCGAAAGTCGTTGCACAGCCGCAGAAAATCTTCGTCGCGGTCTTCAATTCGCTGTGAATTTCCAAACCGATAACTGCTTCGTAATCCAAAATAATCACCTCATAGAATTTTTTCCAAGTACACGAACGTCAATTCGTCGGTTATTCGGCGTTCGCGAAATTTTTTGTAGCCCAAGCGTTCGTACAAGCTGATGTTGCGCAAACTCCGCGTGCTCGTGAACAGTTCGTAACGGGCGGTCGGGCTGTGTCGTTCAATCGCGGCAAGACGTTTCGTGCCGAGTCCGCGCCCTTGCCGGTTCGGGTGGACAATCAACTTGCCGACGTAAGTTGTTTGCCCGTCGACGTGTCCGCGAACGGAGCCGATAATTTCGTCGCCCGTGACTGCCTTTAAGAAAATTCCAGCGTTGAATTCGGCTTCAATGTCGCTGAGCGTTTGCATAAGCGGCGGGATGTTTTGGTCGCTGAACAATTTCGCTTCGCTTTGATATGCCGTGTACTGTAACGCCAAAATTTTCGGCAAGTCGGCTCTGTCGGCGCGCATGATTGAAACGTCCATAAAAATCACCGTCCGCGTAAAAATTTCGTCGCGGGAGATTTTACAACGTCGCGTCGATTCGTGCAACAAAAAAGCCCATCACACACTACGGGCTTTCGTTGAAAAAAGTTTCCACACGCCGAATTGACAAAAAAAAAAATATATTATACTAGCTTCAACCGTCAATAACTTTGGTTTTCACGCTGAATGGAGGAGATGTCTTATGAAAAAACTTGTCGTCTTCGCGCTGATGATGTTCGTGAGTTCAATCGCGAGTACCGTCAGCGCAAAGTGGGTCACAAAATACGAATTTCCTGCGACGAGGCTTGTACTGGTACCCGGCATTACAGACGAAATTGACCACACTGTCTATTCTTTTACTGACGCACAGGGACGACCGAGCTTGCTTTTCGCTTGCCACGGTTCGGCAAAACGTGGCGAGTATTACGCCAGCTTGGGTGAAAAACGCTACAAGGATTACGCCTCGGCTATCGACAACGAAATTCGCTACCACATCAATCGCGGCGACATCCGCAACACCAATTTTGAAAAAGTTTACTTCCTGACGTGTCACGCGGGCTATGCGCCGCAAAAAACGGTCACAATGCCCGTTCTGGACAAACCGCTTCAAATGGCTATTTACAACAAAGGCGTTCAGGCAATCGGTGAGTTATTGGATTCTTACGGTCGAGTTTACCACGTGATTCTTTATGAACAGCACGGTTCGGCACCCGGCGAAGACGGAATCGACGATCCCTCAACCGTAGTTGATAATTTTTTCATCATGGCAGAGGATTCGGACGAATAATTTCCGACCAAAAATTTTCACGTGAGGAGATGATTTTATGTTCAAGCGAACGATTGCCGCCGTAATGATTTTGGCGGTGACGCTGTGTCTGAACTTTGTTGCAGAAGCGAAGCAAAACTTCGGCAACGGCAACGGGCGCGACGACTTCCACAGCGGAAGTTTCACGCCGTCCGATACGAACGCGCCGACTGCACGAGTTTTTGACAACGGTGCGCCGAACGACACGGGCGACCAATGGTTAATCTATTGGTACGCTTGCGGCACGGACATTGAGTCGGGAAGAATTCTTTTCGGTCCCGGCACGGACTTGGCGACGAACAAAATCGTCCTCGCCGAACCGACGCGGCGCACGGGCGATGTCACTCGTTGCATTCGGGAACTTGAACGCGCCGACCTTTCTTCGGGTAAAGTCACCGTCTTGATGCAGGCGGGCGGCACGATGGTTTGGGGACATGAAAAATTTCGCTCGAA
>JAFVBP010000026.1 GCA_017479925.1 Selenomonadaceae bacterium
CCGAACGACGAAACGGTTGTTCCCGTCGACTTCGACAAGCCCGAAGGCATGATTGTCACCGCGCCTTACTTCACGGATGAAATTATTCACGTCAAACTCAAGAAATGAGGTTACCGCATGAAAAAAATTTTTGCGTTGCTGATGGCGTTCGCGTTGCTTATCGTGACGGGTTGCGGCGGCGAAAAACCGTCCGATGCCAAAAAAATTCAACTCGGCATGATTGCGCGTCTCAACGTCAGCGAAGAAAATTTCGCCAAGTTAATGAAAGATGTCGAAGACAAGCTCGACGTTAAAATTGCGTCGCACACGCCCGTTTTCTTCGACAACCTGAGCCAAATGCAGGCGGCGTTGCAAGCGGGACAGATTAACGAAATCAGCACTTACCGTTCCGTTGCCCGTTACATGATCGCCAAAGACCCGCGCTTTAAAGTGCTTGAAGATCACTCGCTCGAATTTATCGATTCGTTCTGCTTTGCACTGCGCGAAGACGAAACCGAATTGCGCGATTCGCTTAACCTGGTCATCAAAGAAATGCAGGACGACGGCACGCTCGGCAACTTGGCGAAAGAATACATCACCGACATTTCGACCGAAAAAGACCCGCCTGCAGTTGAGTTGCCGCATTTCGACAGTGCGCCGACAATTAAAGTTGCGGTGACGGGCGACCTGCCGCCGTTTGACTTCGTGGGTGCCGACGGCAAACCTGCGGGCTTCACCACTGCCGTGCTTGCGGAAATCGGCAAGCGCATGTTGAGAAACATTGAGATTGTCGACATTGACGCCGGGGCACGTGCCGCCGCGTTGACTTCAAACCAAGTTGACGTTGTTTTCTGGGCGATTGTCCCGATGAGCGAAATTATTCCGTCCGACAGCGACAGTCCCAAAGGCGTGATTTTGACCGCGCCGTACTTCAAAGACAAAATCGTTCACCTGACCTTTGTCGACAAGAAATAAATTCATGGAAGTCTTGTACAACATCTTCATCAAAGACGGCGGCTGGCTGACAATCCTGAACGGGCTGCGCGTGACGGTGGAAATTTCCGCGTTATCGCTGCTGTTTGGGACGGTGCTCGGTGCGCTTCTTTGTTTTATGCGCGTCGGCAAAATCACGCCGCTGAAAATCTTCGCGCAGGTTTACATATCGATTGTTCGCGGTTCACCCGTGCTGATGCTGTTGATGCTGTTGTTTTACGGCGTGCTTGCGCGTGTGGGCGTGCCTCCCGTCGCCGTCGCGGTGATAACTTTTTCGTTGCACACGGCGGCACACGTCGCCGAACTTTTGCGGGCGGCACTGTCGGCACTTGACCGCGGACAGGTTGAGGCGGCGCGAACTTTGGGCTTTTCTAAGTGGCAGGCGTTCAAGCTCGTCACCTTGCCGCAAATTATTCGTATCGCAAAGCCCGTGTATCAATCGACGGTTATCAACCTGATTCAGTGGACAAGCGTCGTCGGTTACGTGACGATAACGGACTTGACGCGGGTGATAAACAACATTGCGTCGCGCACAATGCAACCGCTCATTACAATCACGGGCGGCATGGTGATTTACTTGGCGATAAGTTGGCTCGTGCACTGGATTTTCAAGCTGACCGACAAGCGGCGGTGACTTCGTTTCGGCTAATTCGTAAAATTCGGGTTTTTGAACTACTTTTTCTTTGCTTGCCCAAAGAAAAAGTAGCAAAAAGAAAAGGCCCCACTGCGCGTGGAGCGTTTGGTCGCTCGTCTCCGAAACGTTGTTGCTGAAACGTAAGAATTCGCAATCTAAACGCCCGATTCCGCTGCGATACATCCTGTATCGCGGCGCGGTTGCGGCCGACATCCATGTCGGCCGAATAACGGTTGCATTTGTGACGGTCTGATTTTTAGTTGCGTCGAGGTGTTGACATGAACGTTATCGAAGTTCGCGGGCTGAAAAAATCTTTCGGCGGTCTCGAAGTTTTGCGCGGCATTGACTTGACCGTCACGGCGGGCGAACGAATCGCGATTATCGGCGGCTCCGGTTGCGGCAAAAGCGTTTTCCTGCGCTCGTTGGAAATGTTGGACGTGCCCGACGCGGGACAAATTTTCGTCGACGGCGAAGAAATCACCGCGCCCGACGTTGACATTGACCGCGTGCGTCGAAAAATCGGCATGGTTTGGCAAAAATTTAACCTGTTCACACACATGAACGTTATGGAAAATTTGACCGTCGCGCCCGTCAAACTTTTAGGCTTGTCACGCGACGAAGCCCGTCAAAAAGCGTTGGAATTGTTGTCGCAGGTCGGTTTGACTTCAAAAGCCGAATCGTATCCCGAATTTTTGTCGGGCGGGCAACAACAGCGAATCGCCATTTGCCGCAGCCTGATGATGAATCCGAAAGTGATTTTGTTCGACGAACCGACAAGCGCGCTCGATCCGACAATGGTCGGCGAAGTGCTTGCCGTCATTCGCATGTTGGCAAAACAATCGCTCACGATGATTATCGTCACGCACGAGATGAATTTTGCCCGCGACGTGGCGACACGAGTTTTATTTTTCGCCGACGGTGTGATTTACGAACAGGGCACGCCCGCCGAAATTTTCGACGCGCCGAAACTTCCGAAAACCGTCGCGTTCATTCACAAGCAGAAATATTTTTCACGCGAAATTTCGTCCCGCGACTTCGACCTTATGGAACTGCAGGGCGGCATTCAAACCTTCGCCGAAAAGTACGGCTTGAGCGTTCGTCGCACGAATCGCCTGCAACTTTGTTGCGAAGAGCTGATTTACGAGATGCTTGCCAATGCTTGCGAAGGCGACGACGTGAAAATTTCCGTCGACGTGACATATTCCGAAGCCGACGACTCCGTTGCGATAAAATTTTCCTGCGCGGGTCACCGATACAATCCGCTCGACAAAAACTTCGACGCGCTTGACGAAGACGACTTGGGCGCGACGATTTTGCGCGGCTTGGCGAAAAATTATTCGCACGAATACGACGGCGGCGTCAACCGAATCAACTTCAATCTTGCGTGACTTGCGGAGGTGTTTAACATGGCGAAATTTTGTTCTCAATGTGGGAAGCCTTTGTCGCCCGACGCGAAATTTTGTGACGCTTGCGGCGCGAAGGTTGATTCGACGGTCAATCTTTCCAAAGAGCCGATAACCGAAATTCCCAATGCTCCCGTGAGTAACAGGCGCGTTCCCGACAACGGCATCGTCGAAAATTTTTTCAAGCGCGACGG
Organism: Selenomonadaceae bacterium; assembly: GCA_017479925.1. Classification (GTDB taxonomy): domain Bacteria; phylum Bacillota; class Negativicutes; order Selenomonadales; family Selenomonadaceae; genus Quinella. The sequence goes on from JAFVBP010000026.1 coordinate 3,204, forward strand.
GCGGCTCAATCGTTTGCGGTACTTCAAACGTTCGTTGGTTGTCGGACTCATCATGATGATATGTTTGATGGCGATATTTATCATGGACGTAAACGCGCTCGGTCAGCTGTCGACCTTCGGCATTCTCGTGGCGAAAGCCGTCGCGATAATTTGGCAAGTCCCGATTTACTGCCTGATGGTTCGCCGCCTGCAAGACATCGACCGCGACGAAAAGCTCGCACAAATTTACGTTGCAATCAGCATTGCGACGGTGATTTTCACGGACTACAATCTCAGCGCGGCGGATGATCAGTCGCCCATCAAAATAATTCTGTCGCTCGTCGGCACCGTAATCGCTCTGTACGTTTTTTTCTGCCCCGGCACGAAAGGCGCCAATCAATACGGCGAAGACCCGCTTGCTTAAAGCAATTTGGAATTAGGAATTTGTAATTAGGAATTGTTTCGTGCGCAAAAAAAAATCCCGTCACAGCGACGGGTTTTTTTTTGACGATAACGCTTGATGTGCCGAACGTTCAGCCTAACTTGAATTGCGGGTAACACTCGAACGTTCGTTGCCACGGCAGAGTTACGCGAAAATCTTCCAATCGCCAACGACTCGGCAACAACAAATTTTCGGCGGCGAACGACTTCATGCGCTCGTTTAAAAGTTGTTCGCACGCGGGAAGTTTCTCGTCCAAATTCCACAGGTCGCCGCTTACCGACATGCCGTAGCTCGCGGTCATGACTTCATCGCGCACGTTGGCTTGATAAATCCAGTCGTCAAGGTAGCGCGTCGTCAACAGTTCGGCAACGGATTTGTCGTCCATGAATTTGGTCAACACGCCCGCGCCAATCAGAAAGCCGCTCGAATTTGTCGCCGTGTTCCAGCCGCCGTAAGCTCGAATTTTGTATTGCAGACCGTCGACTTTAAGTTGATTCATCAACGCGTTGTCCGCGCCGTTGGCGAAGGCGACATCAGCAATGGCGACGGGAAAATTTTTCGCAATGCATTCGTCGACAATCGACATAAAAGTTTTGAGGTCGTCGCGACGTTTAAGGTTGTTGCGCTTGAGGTTGCTTGCCTCGAAAGTCTTGCCGTTTTCGCGTGTGTTGACGGCGACAACCAAATCTGCGCGTTCGTGCGCGGGAATTCGCAAGCCGCCGACGGCTACAATCGCCGCGTCAACCGAAACGCCAATCGGCTCGTTGCAGTACGGCGGGAAAGTCTTCGCGCCCGTGCCCGCGTTGTAAGCGACGGAGACGAACGGCGTAAAATTTTTGTCGTAGTTGATCGCACGGGCAACCATCAACATGCCGAGTTCGTCCGCGCCGCTGGTGACTTGCACGACGGTTTTGCCCAGGTCGCTTGAAAGTTCGGTCAAGCGTCGACTTTCGCGGTGAGTCTGCGAAAATTCCGCGCTGTCGTCACAACCAAGCAGGAAATATTGGAAGATGCCCGCCCGCGTGTATTCGACGAACAGCTCGTTGACGTCGGAATTTTTGGCGCGGCGCGTAAACCAATCGTCGAGATATTCCTGCGGGATTTCGGCTTCAAGTCGTGTGAGCTTGCGTTGGTCGCCGTGCGTCGACAAATTCATTTCCCGCTTGTCGATAAGCGCGGTGAGCTGAAAAATCTTCGCGCCGTATTGACGATAATATTCCGGCTCCGCGCTTGAATTGTTGCCCGTCCGCGGCGTGCGCATTATTGTTCCGAAAACGTAAGTCGTCAGGTACGGAAATTTTTCGCGGAAAGTCTTGAACCGTTCGGCGCGTGACATAATCGTCGGCTTGTCGAGGTCGTGCGTTCGTGACGCAACCAAACTGCCGTAAATCAGCGCGTCGGTCGACAGGACGGCAATATCGGCTTGCGACGCGTTTTCGTCAAGCCAACGCCACATTGCCTCAACGTCGCCCATGTTCGTGCGCGTGCCGAGTGCTTCGACGGGCGGCGTCAACAATTCGTAGTCGAGTTGTTCGGCAACCTGCGTGACTTGTTTGTAATTGCACGGGCGGCTGTCAATCGGCACGTAAATAATTTTTTTGCCCTGCGCGAAAGCCGTCGACGTGAAAATCATAAGCGTCACCAACAGAATAAAAATTCGTCGCAAGTTAGATCACTCCGATTTTGGTAAGGTACGTGTAAATGCCGCCGGCTTCGTTCGTGTCGGTGACGGCTGACGCAAGTTTTTTGACTTCGTCGGGCGCGTTCGCCATAACCACGCTTTGCGGAATCAGCTTGAGCATTTCGGTATCGTTGTAGTTGTCGCCGAAAGCAACCGCCTCGTCGAGCGCGAAACCGTAATGTTTCAGCAGAACTTCAATGCCCGTCGCTTTGGAAACGCTCTTGTCCATGACTTCCAAAAGATGCGGGGCACTGCGAACGACGTTGAGCGCGGGAAATTCTTTGCTCAGGTCGCGTTCCATTTCGACGCAGGTCGGCGGTTCACACATGACGAGCAACTTATTCGGCAAAATGTTTTCGTCGAACAGCGCGTTGAAACTTTTAACTTCCGCGACGGCGTGCGTGATGTCCATTTCGCGTTGAACGCGGGCGTCAACGGCTTCGACAAACCAGCGGCGTCCCGTGTAAAAGTTCAGCGAAATGTCTTGCCAACGCTTCATTGCCGACAGAATATTTTTCGCGTCGGTAAGCGGCATTTTCTTGTCGAAGATGACAGTTTCGTCTTCGGTCAAAACGAATCCGCCGCCGTAGCTGACAACGGGCGTGTGCGGCAAGTTGAGTTCGTCGGTTATCGGGTAAATCGCTTCGGGCATGCGGGCGGACACGAACGCGAATTTCAGCCCTTGAGCCGTGACGCGTCGAATCGCTTCGGCGTGAAGTTCGGGCGTGTGTTTGTCGTCGGTCAAAAACGTGCCGTCGATGTCCGACAAAATGATTTTAATCACGGTTGAAACCTCCCCAAAAAATTTTTCAGCGACGGGAAAGTTGATTTCGTCGCCTGAACTGCGGGCGGGCGCGTGAACATTATCGATGCGCAAACTTTGTTGACGATTGCCGAATCTTTGTCGACGCGCCAAACGACTTTCACGGCTGAAATTTCGTCGCGGAAAAAAGTTTTCGCCGCGTCCGCCGTTGACTTGAAGAACAGTTCGCCGCCCGTCACGCGAATGAAAATTTTCGCCGCACGTTTGAGTTCGTCAAGGTCGAGCGCGGGAAATTTCAACGCCGCTTTGAGTGCGTCAAGTGCGCTGTCGATGCCTTCGGCTTCACCGTAACAAAAAGACGCGTCGCCGAATTTCAACACGTCAAAATTTTTTTCGGCGGCAAGCGCGTCGAGAAAATTTTTGACGCCGTTGCAAAAAATTTCGTCCGCGACGGTGAACAGATCTTTGAGCGAAATTTCCTTGCGATTCAGGCGGAACAGGAAGAATTTTTCCGCAGGCACGGCAAACAGCGTTTCGATTTTGGCGAGTTGCTTGAGGCAAACGGCGGCGTTTTCGTGACGAGCGGGCTTTTCGAGCTTCGACGGCAGATTGACGAATGCGACAATTCGCGCCTTGTGACTTTGGGCGTGCGACACAATCAGCGGAATTGCGCGAGCCGCCGCAGTCGAACCGAGTCCCGAAACGAGCACGACAAAATTCGCGCCTTCGAGTGCTTCGGAAAGATTTTTCTGAACGGTAACGGCGTCGCGATTCAAAAAAATGTTAGTGCGCGTCGCTGTCGTGAGCAAAAGATTTTCGTCGTTGCCGACGGCGACAAAGCCTGCGGAAATTTTTTGCCCGACGTGCGAATTCATCATGCGACTTACCGCACGTGCGCCGCCTTCGCCGAGACCGACGATTTTCACGTTAAGATTTTTCATGACGGCACCTCAATCGCTCTGCCAAATTCGGTCGCTCAAGATGTCAATGCACGAAATTTTTCCGTTCGGCATGAACGAGCCGGTATCCATCAGCGTGATTTTGTTCGGCAGGCGAATCGGGTAATACCAATCGCGCTTGATAAACGGCGTCGGTGTGTGTCCGCAGACGATGTGCGCGTCGCCTTTGTAACCGTTGTAAAATTTTTCGCGAATCCAAAGCAACGACTCTTCGTCCTGTTCGTCAAGCGGTTTTTTCGGGTCAAGTCCCGCGTGCACGAAAATATATTCTTCGCCGTTGATGTCGAGCCGATAATAATACGGGCGTTCGTCGATAAAAGTCAGCGCACGTTGAAAAGCCGTCGGGTCGCGTTGACACCACAGATCGAATTCGGCTTTGGTTTTGTCGCCGCCGTTCGGCAACCAGATGTAGCCTTCCGTGCCGCCGAGCAGGTAATAATACAGCATCATCTGTTCATGGTTGCCGCGCAAGGCAACGACGTTGGGTTTTTCGCTCATCTCCATTGCCCAGCGGAAACAGCGCATGTTTTCTTCGCCGCGGTCAACGTAGTCGCCTAAAAGAATCAAAAGGTCTTGTCGTTCGTCGAAGTCGATTTTGTGAAACAGCGACAAAAGGCGCGTGAATTTGCCGTGCATGTCGCCGATAACCAAAATCTGTCGATAATTCATCGTGTCGCCCCCTTCGTAACAGTCGGAAAAGTTTCGTGATAATTTCTGTCACGGGCGCGATTTTCCTGCAAACGCCGCGAAACTGTCAACCTGACGACAACCCGGCCGTCATGGATGACGGCCGCCCGGGGTTTTTCGCGTGATGCGAAAATCCCGGGCTGTTTTCTTTTGTTTACTTTTCTTTTGCGCCAAAAGAAAAGTAACAACTCACTTCCAGATGTTTTTGCCGCCGAGGAAATTGTTGTCGTTGTCCCAATCTTCAGGCATACCTTTCGCCAAAACGACGGGCACGGGCGAATTCTCCTGCACATATTTGGCGACGGAGCCGACGGTTTCCGTGTCGAAGCCGCCGAAGCCGCGATTGCCCATGATAATCAAGTCGAATTTGCCCTGCGCGACGACGTTGACGATTTCAACTGCAGGTTCACCGAC
>JAFVBP010000302.1 GCA_017479925.1 Selenomonadaceae bacterium
CGCCGCGTAATTTGCACTGCCCGCAAGTTTGGCGAATGACGTTTCGGCAACGGGATTGGGGACTTCCTGCGCCTTGAGAACCGTGACGTTCAAAGCAACGTCGCCTGAGCCGTCGAAGTAAACGAAACCTTCGGCGTCGCCCGTGACGGAAATTTTCCGCGCCGTAGCAAGCTTTTTGGCACTGTCGGGATTGTCCATCGCGGTGACGTTCAAAACCACGTCGCTTGAGCCGTCGAAATTAACCGCGCTTGCCGTGACTTTGCCGCCGATAGAAATTTTCCGCGCCGTCGAAAGCTTGTCGGCTTTGGACGCGGTCGTTGCAGTGTCGGACGAATCGGCGTAAGTCGTCGAAATTTTGGTAACGTTGATCTCGCAATTCTTGCTGCCGTCGAAAGTGCCTTCGCCCGTCGCCTTGCCCGTCAACGTGATTTTGCGGGCGTACTTGAGCTTTTCCGCTTCGCCGACAGTTTCGGTCAACGGCGAAATGTCCAGCTCGACATTGGCGGAACCGTTGTATTCGCAAAGAATCGTTTCGCCCTTTTTGAGCACAAGATACTTGCCGTCGCCCGCGCCTGAGGTCTTCGCTTCGGGTTGAAAAGAATTCGTCGACGTGTGGTAAACCAAAATATCACCGTCGTTGACGCCTTTGACGTTGACCGCGACACCGCTCAAAATGCTTGCCGAACCCGAAATGTCCGCGTGAACGATTTTGTTCGCGTCAAGGCGCACGAGTTTGTTTGCTTCGCCCGTCGTGCTGATGTCGTCGGCGGTGACGAAATCTTTATCGGCGGGAACAAGTTTATTCGTGCGACTGTTGAACGCCAAAACCTGACCGTTGCCAATGCCGCTTGCGTCGACCGTCAAGCCGCCGATTTTCGACAAGTCAATTTCCGTCGGGACAATCTTTCGGGACGAGGCGTCGTAGCTCAAGAAACTGCCCGACTTGATACCGGAAGTGTCGACTTCGACGCCGTCAATTTTCTGCGCGCTGCCGTCAATGTTCGCGTGAACGGTCTTATCGGAGCCGAGCCGAATCAACTTGCCGACTTCGCCCGTTTCGCTGATGAGTTTTTCGGTGACATAATCTTTATCGGCGGGCTTGAAAGTTTTCTTCGCGGCGTTGTAAGCCAAAACTTGACCGTCTTTGACGCTTGTGCCGTCGAACGTCAAACCTGCGACTTTTGCGGCGGAACCGTCAATGTTCGCGTGAACGGTTTTGTCACTGCCGAGGCGAATCAACTTGCCTGCCGCGCCCGTGTCGGAAACGTCGCTTTCCTCAAGATAATTGTGCGTGTCGGCGACGAGCATTTTAGTTTGCGCGTTGTAAGCGACAGCCCGCCCGTTGACCAGCGAATTGGGGTTGACGCCAACGCCGTTGACTTTCTGCGCACTGCCGTTGATGTCCGTCGCGGGAACAATCTTTTTCGACGTGCCGTTGTAAACCAAAACTTGACCGTTCGCCACGCCGCTCAAAGCAAATTCGACGCCGCCGAATCATTGAACGTCCTTGTAAGTTATGCGGTGGATGATGCCCTGCATTGCCGTTGTACTTAAGCCGAATTTTTTCGCCAAAGGTTTCGCGCCGAATTCGGGATGCCCGGGCGTGTAAACTCTGCGAATGTAACGAATGTCGTCGTCGTTGGTTATTTTGGCACGAGGGCTTCGCTTGCCGCGTACTTTTTCATAAAGACCGTTTCGCCACGCATGTTTCATGTTTTCGTGGTGAGTAACCCATTCGAGATTTTCGGGACGATTATTTTGCTTGTTGCCGTCGATGTGATTGACTTCTGGCTTGCCGTCGGGATTCGGAACAAACGCTTGCGCAACGAGTACATGAAAGATGAAACTTTTCTTTTTGCCGTCTTTGGTCATGCCGACTTTCAAATAGCCGTCCTTGTTGGGATATGTCAGGTGCAACTTCTCGACGCCGTAACGAAAACTTTTCATGCGATTGCGATTGCTGACTTGGTAAAGTCCTTCGTAGCCAACCACGTCGCGCCATTGTTCGTCGGGCAAGCAGATGATGCCGTTCAAAGCGTCCGCCGTCATTTTGTCGTAAGCCGCCAAAAATTTTTCGGCAATGTCTTGAGCCTGCGGTGAAAGTTTGCACAGTTCCGCCTCCAAAATTTTTCGCTCGTCGTCTGTCATAGAAAATCGCCTCCGCGTGTAATTGACTTTGCACGCCGAAACGATTAGAATTCAAAAAAGCGAATTGGCTCGCGCTTCAGCGTGCGTTGTGAATGTTCGTTGCAATCACTTTAGCACAATGAACCACGCGGGTCAATTCGTTTTTATTTTGTTCGCTGTAACTCAAGCCCGCCGGCGCGTCAATGAGTTTGTCGACGACGGCAAGCTCTTCGTCTGTAAGTTCGCGTTTCATATTTGTCACCTCACCAAATAAAATCAATCAATTTGTCGACGGCTTTGTTGATTGTTTTGCCGACGGGCGAATTCGCGAATCTGTTAATCCCGTTGACAGCAGGTTGCAGCAAATTTTGTGTTCCGAGCCACGCCATAGCAAGGGGCATATACTGTTTGCCGTACTTGTACATGGCTCCGAGAGTTAATCCGCCCAGTGCCGCTCTTTGAGCCAGTTGTTGTGTGGTGTAATCAACCGCAGGCGAAATGGCGTTGTCCTGAACATAACGGTTAATTTCCTGCTGATTCGGCGGGACATTGTTGTTATATGAGTTGTAAGTCGGCATTGTCGTCTGATACGGCGACGGTTGAGGTTGCGGCGGCGTATAACTCTGCAAGGCGTCACTAACACGTTGGTTAATTTCCTGTTGCGCAGGCGAAATATTGTTCGTCGAATACGGATTGTATGTCGTTTGAAACGGCTCCGATTGATACGGCGAAGGATGATATTGAACTGCATAATTCGGCGTAAAAAAACTACCGAACAAGTTCCGTAGATCTTGCGCGGCAGTTGGGTATCGATTTTTTTTCATGACGTAAGAGTCGCTTGGCGGTTGCCAAATACTTCGATATTGCGGCAACGGATTATCGTAGCCGTAAACTCGTCGATAAAGCGGATTTTCAGTCATAGTCTCATCTCCAAAAATTAATCGTCGTCTTCGGGCGGCGGCTCTCCGTATTTGTTCGTGCCGGGGTCGCCGTCTTTGCGTGCCAACCACCAAAGGAACAAAATTCCAACCAAAAGACCGCCGGGGAAAAACGGCGTCAAAATCTGCAACCAGCCCCACCAGCCGCTTTTGCCGATGTCGTGCATTCTTCGCGCCGTCAAGCACGGTATCGCTATCGTCGAAAAAGCCAGCGTCGAGTACATAATCACGTGAATAAACGTGACCGTGTGCGGGAATCGTGCGCCCAACTCCAACGCGGTAATGATAATCCACTCCAAAATCAGCCCGACCGTAATTGGCAGGCAAACTTTGAACACAAGTATGCAGTAACGTTGACGGCTCAAGCGTCCGGAAATCGAAAAGTAGTCGTCCAAGCACTCTGTCAAAAACTTTTTAATCGGATGCATGTGGCTCACCCCCGACGAATTGTATCACGCGAGCTTAAACTTCGGCAATGTCCATGATAATCGAGTGCAGGATAAATCCGCCGCCGTGTCCGTGCCCCGAAACGGCCGCTTTAAAAGCGGCAGAACAATTGGTGTAACCCGCGATGCTTCGACAAAATTTTATCCCGTGACTTCGACAATCTTCAACGGTCGGAACTGCAAGCGAATTTCATTTTGCGTCGAGTTTCGCGGAAAATTCGCGTTCGGTTGCGGTAAATCGGTGAACGGTTACCGAAAATTCTTAAGGCGGTGTCGGGTATCGGCAACGGCAACGTCACTCGTCCGCAACAAATTTCTCCGCAGTAGTAATCGACATTGAGCGGCGGCCGCTTTAAAAGCGGCGGAACAGATGGTGTGCCCCGCGACGTTTCGACAAAACGAATATTATTACGGTTCCGAAAGTTCATAACGTTTGACCAGATAAACTTCGTCGCTGGCAGTGAATACGTCCAAAATCTCCGCGTTGAATTGTCGACGAAACCACGCCTTCAACAGCGCGTCATAAATCAAGACAAAGCCGTCGCGCCCGATACACCAAACCTGAGCGAGCGGGGCAGAACTGCAATGCGTAATTTGTAATGCGTAATGCGTAATGGGGTGCGCACGGTGATTTCAATTACGCATTGCGCATTAAGCATTTCGCATTGATTTGTTTGTGGCGACTTGCCCGACTGACCAACGCGGGTACTCTTCGACGAGCCGATAACAAATTTTGTTCGCCTTGATGACAAGCAGATTGTTCGACAGTGACGCCACGCCGACGAAGTTTGAACCGTCTTTGTAACCCGCCTCGATAAATTTCGACGCGCTTTCGACGTTTGAATCGTCCGCCCAAAAGTTTTCGTCGCCGACGCCGCTGTACCGAATCGTCGAGCCGAAAGTCACAACGACACGTCCCGCACGAACAAAAACGTCATCGGCTTGCGGCGAATCAATCAGCAACAGTTCCGCGCCGTTGAAGTACTGGAGCTTGCCGCCGCTTGCGATTAGCACGCCATCTTCCCACGGGAAGTATTTCGGATACAGTTCGCCCGTCAAGCGTCCCAACGAGTTTGCGCCGATATTACCGTCGAAGTCCGCAAGGTAAATCTGTCGGTCGTCTTTGACAATGAGCATGACGCCGTTAATCAAGTCGTAAATCGCGGCGAAAATGTCGGGCGTCAATAAAATATCTCGCGTGCCCGAAACCGTGCGGAGCTTGCCGTTGGTGTGGTCAACTTCCATGTTCAGGACGCGGGCAAGCTGATTTTCGGCAACGTCCTCGACAGCCATTGACGTGTTGAGTCCGCCCGTGAAGTCCGCACGAATTACGGTTTGCTGTTGTTCGCCGTGCTTGGTTGAAAGTCTCATTACCAGTAACCTCGACAAACACCGCCGGGCGGAGGCGGGCTGAGCACCTGCGCGATCTGTTGAGTTATGCTTGCGATAACCTGCTGTTCCTGCGTCATGTCGAATTCGTCACCGAGCGACAGCCGATAAATCGCGTACTCAATCAAAAAGTCGTCGAAGTCATTGAGCAACGGCGTTTCGTCGTCGAAGTGCAGTTCGTCAATATCATCAATCGTTCGCACGGTGTAAGCAGTTTCGGCACGCGGGCGCGGGTGAAGTTTCAACGTCTGCATACCGACGCGATAGAAAACTTTCGGGTGCCCGATTAAAAATCGTTCGCGGATGTGTTGCAAGTTCGTTTCGTCAAGCTTGTGCTCCGCGAAGTTCTTCAACTCGTAGCGTGAGCCGCTTTAAAAGCGGCGGAACAACTGGTGTGACCCGCGACGTTTCGACAAAATTTTTATCCCGTGACCTCGACGATTGTCAACGGTCGGAACTGCAAGCGGATTTCGTCCTGTGCCGGTTTGAGGATACCCGTCGTCGTCTTCATTAAGATTTCGGGCTGAATGTCGGCTATCGTGCGGCGGATAATGCGCAAGCCCGCGTTAATGACCGCAAGAATTTCGCCGTCGCTGTAGTTGATTCGCTGTTCGTCGTCATGAATTGCCGTGCGAATCCGTTTTATCACCGCTCGTATCGGCAACATGTGCGTCAACTCCTTTCCGAAAAATTTTCGCGTGAAGATTATTTTTTCAGTACAAGTTTGCAGTCACGCATGTCGTGAAGAAGAGTTATACCCACTGCACTTTGTAGCCACGGCGTCAGCTCGCCGAATTGATTCGACTCCATGATTTCACTTGCGCCGTTGATTAAAACAACCGTGTCGCCTTCGTAAATATCCGCGCCGTCATTATCCTGCCCGACAAATTGAGTGACACTTTCGGGCTTGACGTTGTGAAAAAATTCGCCGTCGAAAATCTGAGCGTCGTCGCCCGACTTCAAGTAGTAGCCGAAAACAAATTCGCTTGTGTCTTTGCTGATACCGCGAAACTTTATCACGCGCATGTTTTTAACCCTCCGTCGTCAACAAGTCGGCGTTCTGCCTGCGGATAACTTCGGTGCCGCCAATCACAAAGAGCGCGGCGCGTTCCAAGTCGCTGATATGTTCAAAGAGTTTGATGGCGTCGTGCCCGTAGTTGCGAAAGTGAACGTCGTCATGAAGAATCGTCTTGAAAGTTGTCCGCAAGTTGATACACAGCGTCAAGACGTTTTCGGTCGAATCGGACATGGTTTTAAGTACGTCTTCGAGTTCCTGCGAATAAGTTGCCATGGTAAAACCTCCTCACATTGCGGGCGTCATGCCGCGAATTAAACTTTCGGTTGCCGCCTGCGTGCGCGGTGGAGCTTGCGGTTGAGTTCGTCCTTGACCTTCGAGCATTTGAGCCAAAGCTATCATTTGGTCTAAGTCGGCGGGCGATTGTCCGTCCTGCGTTTGAGCTTGCGCTTGAAGTTCGGGCGGCATTTCGGCTTGCATTTGAGCTTGAGCTTCGGCTTGCGCTTGAGCCTCGGCTTGCAGTTCGCCGACTTCTTGCGGGAACGTCGCCTGCAACCAGCTCTGCAAAACTCGTTCGACGACTTGCGGGTCGATGTAGCCTGCCTTCGCCATCATTGCCAACTGCAACGGCGGCGGCGCGTCGCGGAAGTTGATTATCTGCCGCGAATCTTGATTCTTGACCTCTTCGAGTTGCAACTTCAATTGCATTTCGTCTTGCGCGGCTTTGGCTTGCGATTCCTGACGCTGTTGCCAACGTTGCTTGATTTCCTCTTTCTGAGGGATGTCCGACAAGTCGAGGATTATATCGAAGACTAAATCGCCCGGCACACCGAGCCGTGACACCGCGTCGACAAGTCCCCACATTTGCGCTTGACGCTGTGTCGTCGACGCTTCCACGTCCGCGATAACAATGTCGAATTCGCCGTGCGACAGATCGTTGAGCGTGTGCACGACGACGCCAGCTATCGGGTCTTGTTCGACGACTTGTTGATTGACGCGGATAAATTGCTGACCGTTGACGCCTTCGACGCGATAAACTTTGTCGGCGGTGTAGAACTGAGGCACAACGCCCGCGTGACCTCGTCGTCCCCAAAGCAGGTTGGCGATTTTCTTTTTCGCGGCGCGTAAGTTGTCAAACATTACCGCCAAATGCGTTATTGCTTGCTTGGTTTTTAGCTCAATCGCACGCCCGCTTGAACCTGCGGGTATGTCGACGCCCATTAACGCTTCGTTGATTCCGCTGATTGCCGTCAAGTCCGCCGTAGCCTGTGCTTCGGCTTGCGCAACGCCTGCGGGGTACTGCCCGATTGGTCGTTCGAGAATTTTTTGTTGAGAAAGTGCCATCGGTCGCACGCGCTGAAAGTGTCCCGGTATCGAGCCGCGTCGCTCAAATTCGGAGAACTGCTTTTCGGTCATTGCGTCTTTCGAGAATTCGTCGTCCGCGCCGCAAGCACTCTACTGCAATGTGGCGAACAAGTTTTTGTTGTCGACGACTTTCGCACGTTGAATTTTTTGCCGCAGATAATGCAGGTGCGTTCTTCGTGGTACAATCGTTTCAGACGCCGCCAACGTTTGTCGCAGATGTTACTGCAAAAGTTGTTCTCCGTGTCGGGACGGTTGTTGTACTTGTAAAACGTTCGCCCGCAGTACGTGCAGGTGAAAGGCTTTTGTTGTCTTGCGGCGTTGTGAAGCGACATGTGTTCGCTGCGCGTCATCATTTGCAAGTTGTTGAGCGCGTTGTTGGCGGGGTTGAAATCGATGTGGTGAATGACGCAGTCTTCGGGAATTTCGCCGCGATAAAACTCCCAAATCGCCACGTGAATTGACTTTCTGAGCGTCGCGTTGTAATAGTGCCCGTTTTGCAGGCGTCCGAACTTTCGGTGTTGAAACCATTGCGCTCGCTCTTGAGCGTCTTTGTCGCCCATAGCTGCCAAAAAGTAGTCGTCGTCCAAGTCGTAAAACACGCCGTCAATCATGAAATCAATCGCGTTGGCAAGCGTCGGCTCCGCTTCACGCAAAGCCAACAAACCGTTCAACGACGCCCGAATCTGTGCCGTAAATCGTTTGGTGCCCGACAAGTTAATCGCCTCCGTGTGTAATTGACTTTGCACGCGGAAACGTTTAGAATGCATAAAAGCCAATTGGCTCGTGTTTCCGTGTGCTGTGGAATTGTGAACGCAGTTAATCTAGCACAAACGAAGGCGCGGGTCAATTTTATTTTTGTTGCTGCCATCCGCCAAGCACGTTCAAAAGCGGACGCACTCGGTTAATTGTGATAGCGGGACGCATGGTCTCACGGAAACGCAGGAGTTCAGCTTTAGTCCACTGGCGACCTTCGACGAAGTCATAATCTTCGCGTGCCTCGTCCTGCCACTTGCGCCAATAATCGACGGCGTCACGGAACCAGCGACGGTACTGCCCGATACCGCGACGTTGATAAAGCCGGTCAAGTTCCGACGTTTGCTGATAAACTTCTTCGGGCAAGGTCATCACCTCAATCAAAAAAGCCCCCGAAGGAGCCGTGTTATCTGTTTAATCGTCGACGTGTCAAAAGTCCGTGATTCTGACAAGTTGGTACTGCCTACCTGTCAAAAAGCGGCGGTTTTGACAAAACGCTAAATCGCCCACGCTGACGGGATTGTTTCTTCGCGATACGGGTCTCGACGTTTGACTTGTGCTTTCGTAGGAGCGAACGGTCTGGACAAGCACGCGTAACAAATTGCGTCGACGGCATGGTCTTCGGCGTCCGTGTCATAAGTTTCGGGATTGCGTTTGTCGTGCGCAAGCATCGGGATTGTCCGCGCCGAATGCAGGCACGTCGTGAAGAACTTTATCGCGGGAGTGTACTCGCCCGCCGAATTCTTGTTGCCGATAAGTCGTTGCTTGAAGGCGTTGGCACCTTCGACGCGACCTTTAACGCTTTTGCTGAACGTCGGCAACTTCGCCTTATAGAGTTCGTTGTTAATTTCCTCGGCAATGCACGGCACGCCCGAAAAGCAATGCGTAATTAGGAATGCGTAATGCGTAATTAAAGCCGCCGCCACCAAGCCATTACGCATTAAGCATTAAGCATTGCGCATTGAAGTTTTGCCGCCCCAACCGTACAGCTCACGGTAGCACCATAAATTTCCGTCGAAGTCCACGGCAAACCAGAGGCAGCAATAAGGCTTCGCGCAGCCCCAGTCCATCGAACGAAACTTGACCCAGTCTGCCGGAATTGCGAACGGCTTGACCAAATGCGTGCGTTCGTTCCACTCGCTAAAAAAAGCACCTTGCGCCACGCCCCAACAACCGAGAGCGGCGACTTTGTAGCGTTGCGGATCGGTGACTTTCATGTCCTCGAAAAGTTTTCGGTCGGCGTCGGAAAGCCACTCGTTGCACTCGTAAGTTGTCGTCATGGCTAAAACGTCGTCGCTGTGCCGGTCGAAGAAACGCGCCTTGAGCCAACTCGACGAATCCCACGGATTGAAACTTAGCGTCCACTGGATGAAGTAACCTTCGGGCAGTTGTCCGCGTAACGATTCGTCGACAAGTTGAAAATCTTCTTCGTCGACCTCGAACGCTTCTTCGCACCAACCGAAACACAGATAACCTTTGTCGACGGTTATCGACGTAAGCTTAAAGCCGTCGTCAAGTCCGCGAAAGATAATTCGTTGACCTGTCGGGATATATTCAAGTTCAAGCGGGTTGACGCGTGCTTTCCAGAAACTTTCGACGCCGAGACGGTTAATCGCCCATTTGAGCTGTGAGAAACACGAATTCTTGAGCGTCGCGGCGGTCTTGCGAATCACCAGCGTGTTGGCAAGCGGGTACTCCATCATGCGGCAGATTATGTTCAGCGCGGTTGTCGTTGACTTTTTCGACGCACGGGAGCCTTTGACGACTCGATAACGTTTCTTGCAGTTCCAAAAAGTTCCGTAGCCGCGTCCAACCACGTCGGGCAGGTAAAGTTCAGTCTTCAAGCTTGTCACCGCCCGCAGAACTGCAATTTGAAGTTAGGAATTTGGAATGTGGAATTATTGTTGACGCGCAACTTCCCAACCGCCTGCGTCGCCGTCGATTTCGTCAATTGTGTGGGCAAACCACGCCGTGAGTTCCTTGATTCGTTCGGCGATTTTCGGTTTCTTGAGCAGGTTGAAAGCCGCGACGTTTTTGGTCTTGCGTTTCTGACCGCCGTAACCGGCTTTAAGATAAGCCTCCGTCGCGTTGCCACAAGCCGCGTACTCAAGGCAAAATTTTTCGTGTCGCGGATTGTTCAGCATCTCAATCGCCTCCGTGACTTTTCTTGATTGTGGACATTGTAGCAGATAAATCGCCGCTTTATAGCCGTCATAAGGATTTTTACACGCGGATTAATCCGAGCTGAACGGCGTGCAGTGCCGCATACATGCGCACGAAGTCAAAAAGCCGTCGCCGCGTCGTATTTGATATTCCGAGTTCGCGGCAAGTCTTGCGATAATCTTCCTTCGCGTAACGGCGGCGGGCGACTTCGTATCGGCAATCGGATTGAGCGCGTGCCCAAGTCCAAGTTTTGTCGACGACTTCAAGCCATCGTTCGGGGAATTCGACCTCGTGCAGTCCGTCGAGCGAAACTTTAACCAGCGGCGTCAAAACTGCAATGCGTAATTGTTAATGCGTAATGCTTAATGAGATGTGCGACATTTTAATTACGCATTACGCATTTTGCATTGCGCATTGATTCACGCGCCTCCCCGAAACGGTTAACCAAAGTAAACTACTGCCGACCCCAAAAGCGGCGGCGAAGACTGTGGTGGTTGACGATATACGCAGGCCACGCTTGACCCGCCTCGATACCGTTTTCGGTTCGCTTGCTCTCGATAATCCGCAAGACGGCGTTGATGACTTTCTGCACGTCGTCTTCGGTCAAGCCCGTTTCGGCGGCAATTTGCGTGACGTAACCGCTGACGGCGTTGTCGTCTACCTGTTCGACCTCGTACAGAAAACTATTGATTCTGTCGGTGAGTTGCTCAGCCATTGCCGCGACCTTTGGCGAATTGTGTTGAACGTTACTTTCTTTCGGCGCGAAAGAAAGTAACCAAAGAAAGCAGTTCGCTACGATACATCCTGTATCGTGCGCGAACGGCGGTCGTCATCCATGACGACCGTTGATTTCGTCGTCAGAATCGAAGTCAAAATCGTCGTTGCAACGTTCGAGCAATCGGATCAGTCGTTTGAAGTGACGCGCCGAAAACTCGTCCGTGCGCTGATTGTACACGCAGGGATAACGGTCAAGTCCGCGGTCAAGACGCCGCTTGTAAATCTCGCCGAAATAATTCTTGTAGTCACCTTCGTCAACGTCAAGGTACAGCGTCAACTTCAATGCGTAATGCGAAATGCGCAATGCGTAATGAGGAGCGCACGGCAATTTTAATTACGCATTACGCATTCCTAATTCCTAATTGCATTTTCAAGCCCCGCCGAGTTTCCTCAACGGGGAAAAGTTTTTGACGTGTGCGACGAGCGCGACGCGGTTCAGATGGTTTCGGGCGCGAAGAATCCGTAGCGGGTGAACTTGCCTTTCGCGTCGCCGGCAATGTCCTCGCCGATTTTCTCGAAGTCGACGTAGGCGTCCCAATCGACGATGTAGCTTGCTTTGGTCTTGCGGTAGAAGAAAAATTCGCCCAAGTCGTAAGTCGTCGAAATGTCGGCGTCGAAGGTGTAATCGCTCATGTCAATCGTCTCAACCGCATTTTTGAGCGCGGTCGCGAAGTAGTCCACGTCGACGAATCTTGAATATTCGGGGTCAATGAAATACTCCAAAGCCGCCGCCAAGTCGAGCGCGTAGCCGTAATCGTCCTCGTAAGCAACGCTGTCGTGCCCGAAAACCTCAAGCGCGGTGTCGAGTGCCTTGCCGTCGAAGTTGTCGCGGTCGAAGGCGTAATTGTGCAACTCGTCGAGAATCGTCGTCATTGCCTCTTGTTTGGTCATGGTAAATTCTCCTCTCAATCGTTTTGAGCCGTGCGGTTTGCGCGGAAGTCTTGAAAGCTGTCGTAGATCAACTTCACCGCGACGACAACCATCATGACGTTGAGCACCACGCAAGTTGACGTTAAGGCGAACAGCAAGCCTTGCATGTAATGAGCCGCCTCGTAAGCGCGAATCAAGCCCGACGTTGTCCAAAGCGAAAACAGCATTGAGCAAACGAGCAACTTCACGCCGAATTCGCACGCCGCGAACGTCGCCAAGTCTCTGAGTAACTTCATGGTTAATTCTCCTCTCGAAAGTTCGTCGGCGTCCGTGCCGAATTTGACTTCCTGCGACCGTGCCCGTCGTTTGAGCGGGCAGAGGGTTTCGACGGGTAGTCAGCCCGTCACGCCGAATTTCACGGCGTCCGCGTTCAAGCGGTCATCAGGCAGGATTGATACAGGCGTAGTCGTCGGTGAGTTGGCTCACTGCGTCAAGCGCGTCTTCGATCAGCGAAAGCCTTGCGACTGCGGCGTCGATTTTCTTTTCGAGTGCCCGCAGGCGTTTGAGTGCGCGAGCCGTGCATTTCACGCGACCGGTCGGCGAATCGTAGTCGGGTTCGTAAATCTCGATTCCGTCGGCTTCGATGCGGCGGCTCACGTCTTCGGTGCCGTATTTGTCTTTGAGGGTGACACCTTTGCGGCGCGTCTCGTACCACTCCAATTCGGTGACGTAGTCGGCTAC
>JAFVBP010000303.1 GCA_017479925.1 Selenomonadaceae bacterium
GTTTTGCCATGAAGTGAACACTCCTTAAATTAATGCGCAATGCTCAATTCGCAATGCGTGATGAAATTTTTTCGAGCCGTTAAATCGACTCGCCTTTGTATCTCGCAACAATGACGTCCGAAATGCTCTTCGGAACTTCGTCGTAGTAAGCGACTTCCATTGAATAGGTGCCGCGTCCTTGAGTTTTGGAGCGCAGGTCGGTCGAGTAACCGAACATTTCCGACAGCGGAACGAAGGCGTGAATAATCTGCAGGTTGTTGCGCGGTTCCATGCCGTCAATCTTGCCGCGTCGCGAATTTAAGTCGCCGATAACGTCGCCCATGTAATCTTCGGGCACGGTGACTTCAACCTTGACGTACGGCTCAAGCAGAACGGGTTTGGCTTTTTCCGCCGCCGCTTTGAACGCCATGGAGCCTGCGATTTTGAACGCCGCTTCGGAAGAATCGACTTCGTGAAAACTGCCGTCGTAAACGGTGGCTTTCACGTCGACAATCGGGTAACCTGCAAGCACGCCGTTTTCCATTGCCTGACGAACGCCCGCTTCAATCGGGTTGATGTACTCTTTCGGAATGACGCCGCCGACGATTTTGTTTTCAAAGACGAAACCTGCGCCGGTCTCGTTGGGTTCAATTTCAATCCAGCAGTGACCATATTGCCCGTGACCGCCCGTCTGACGGACGAATTTGCCTTCGCCTTTCTGCGACTTGCGAATCGTTTCACGGTAAGCAACTTGCGGTTCACCGACTTTGCAGTCAACGTGAAATTCGCGTAACATGCGGTCAACGATAATTTGCAGGTGCAATTCGCCCATGCCGCTGATGATGACTTGCCCGGTTTCGGTGTCGGTGCGGACTTTAAACGTCGGATCTTCTTCGGCGAGTTTCTGGAGCGCGATACCCATTTTGTCTTGGTCGTTTTTGGTGGCGGGTTCCACGGCAACCGAGATAACCGGGTCGGGGAATTCCATTGACTCAAGAATAATCGGGTGAGCTTCGTCACAGAGAGTATCGCCGGTGGTTGTGTCTTTGAGACCGACTGCCGCCGCAATGTCGCCCGAATAAACCGTATCGATTTCTTTGCGGTTATTGGCGTGCATCTGCAAAATTCGCCCGATGCGTTCCTTGCGTCCTTTGGTGGAGTTGTAGACGTAACTGCCGCTTTTGAGCGAGCCGCTGTAGACGCGGAAGAACGCGAGCTTGCCGACGTAAGGGTCGGTCATGATTTTGAACGCGAGTGCGGCGAAAGGTTCTTCGTCGCTTGACGGGCGTTCGTCTTCGCTACCGTCGGGTTTGACGCCTTGAATCGCTTTGATGTCGGTCGGCGCGGGCATGTAATCGACAATCGCGTCAAGCAACGGTTGCACGCCGCGGTTGCGATAACTGGTGCCGCAGGTGACGGGCGTCATTTTGCAATCGATTGTTCCGCGACGGATAATGGCTTTGACTTCGTCGATTGTGACTTCTTCGCCGCCGAGATATTTTTCCATGAAGTCATCGTCGAGTTCCGCGCAGGCTTCAAGCAGTTTGTCGCGGTAATCTTCCGCCATGTCAATCATGTCGTCGGGAATGTCGACTTCGGTCGCAACTTTGCCGAGGTCGTCCTCGTAAACAATCGCTTCCATTTTGACAAGATCGACGATGCCTTTAAAGCTGTCTTCCGCGCCAATCGGCAGTTGAATTGCGACGGCGTTTGTGTGAAGGCGGTCGCGCATCATTTGAATGACGTGATAGAAATCCGCGCCCGTGATGTCCATTTTGTTGACGTATGCCATGCGCGGGACGTTGTAACGCTCCGCCTGCCGCCAAACGGTTTCGGTTTGCGGTTCGACGCCGCCGCGTGCCGTCAAAATTGCAAGTGCGCCGTCGAGTACTCTCAAAGATCTTTCGACTTCAACCGTGAAATCGACGTGACCGGGCGTGTCGATAATGTTGATTCGGTGGTTTTTCCAGAAACAGGTTGTCGCCGCGGAAGTGATTGTGATGCCGCGTTCCTGCTCCTGCGCCATCCAGTCCATTGTCGCCGCGCCTTCGTGCACTTCACCGAGCTTGTGATTGACACCCGTGTAAAACAAAATTCGCTCGGTGGTTGTGGTTTTGCCCGCGTCGATGTGCGCCATAATCCCGATGTTGCGAGTTTTTTCCAGTGAAAACTCTCTTGACACTTTGAAAACTCCTTACCAGCGGTAGTGCGCGAAAGCCTTGTTGGCTTCGGCCATTTTGTGGGTGTCTTCTTTCTTTTTGATTGACGCGCCGGTATTGTTGGCTGCGTCCATGAGTTCGCCCGAAAGTCTGGCGTCCATTGTCTTTTCGCCGCGAAGTCTGGCGTAGTTGACCAGCCAACGAATGCCCAGAGTCTGACGACGGTCGGGACGGACTTCGACGGGAACTTGATAGTTTGCGCCGCCGACGCGACGGGCACGGACTTCCAAGACGGGCATGACGTTTTTCAGTGCCGTCTCGAAGACTTCCAGCGGATCTTTGCCCGTTTTTTCGCGGATGGTCTCGAAGGCGTCGTACACCACGCGTTGAGCCACGCTCTTTTTGCCGCTGAGCATGACTTTATTTATAAACTTCGCAACCGTCTTTGAATGGTAGACAGGATCCGGCAGAACGTCACGTTTAGGCACAGAACCTTTTCTCGGCATTTGTGCGTTCCTCCTTAGAACCGGGGATTAGGGCTAGGGAGTAGATTTTCTCGTTCTGTTCCCTCGTTCTAATCCCTAAAATTACTTTTTCTTCGCTTTGGCTTTCTTTGCGCCGTATTTGGAACGCGCCTGCTTGCGGTCTTGCACGCCGGCGGTATCGAGGGAGCCGCGAATAATATGATAGCGAACACCCGGCAAATCCTTGACGCGGCCGCCGCGAATCAAAACAACGCTGTGTTCCTGCAGATTGTGCCCGATGCCGGGGATGTATGCAGTCACTTCAATGGCGTTGGTCAAGCGGACACGCGCAACCTTGCGAAGTGCCGAATTCGGTTTCTTGGGCGTCGTCGTGTAGACGCGAGTGCACACGCCGCGTTTCTGCGGACACTCTTTGAGTGCCGGAGCCGTCGATTTTTCAACCTGGCTTTGACGACCTTTTCTCACTAACTGATTTATGGTTGGCATGCGCCCACCTCCTTCCAAAATTTTCGTGGCTTGTTGAAAAGCGGCGTAATATTATCATTGGCAAAAATGCTTGTCAAGCCTTTAGTGACGCGACCTTTATGGACAACTTGTCTTGAGGCGGTAACAAATTTCTCAAAACCACAAACGGCGTCACAACGCGAAATTTCCGCTTCAGCCGAAAAAATCTTCACGGGCAACGAAATCTGCGCGTGCAACAAAAAATCCCCGGTGCTCAATCGAACATCGGGGATAATTTTTTGCGTGTGTATTAAGGCTTTTGACAAGACGATTCATTTTTTGTAAAATTTATTTGGAGGTGTTTTTAATGATCGATTACGCCATGAAGCAGTTCCGCAACATTTACAAGGTTTTTATGGTCGAAGGAGCGAAATTTTGTTGGGAGTTCGACATCCCCGAATGTCCCTGTACCGCCAAAGCCATACCGACGAATTTGATTTACTACACCGACATAGAAAAAAATTCTCGTTATTCGGGCTTTGTGCACTTCTACATGGATGATTACAAATTTGAAAGCGTTTGGAACCATCCTCAAGCCGCTCTTAAGAAGTTCAAACGTTGCGGCGGTGTTATCACGCCCGATTTTTCCACGTATCAAGACATGCCTGCCGCATTAAAGATTTATAACACTTACAGAATGCGCGCTATCGGCTATTGGCTCGGCAAAAACGGAATTCAGGTCATAAACAATGTCCGTTGGGGTACGCCCGAAACTTACAAGTATTGCTTTCTCGGCATTGAGCAAAACAGCATCGTTTGTGTAAGCACCGTCGGCTGTCTCGGCGACAAACACGACGAAGATCGTTTCACCGAAGGCTTGGAAGTCATGATTAAAACTTTGAATCCGCGACACATTTTAATGTACGGCAAGAAAGGCAGAAATTTTTTTGACAAGTACATCGAAAGCGGCATACCCGTTACTTTTTACGACCCGCCCGCCACGCACAGAGTTATCTTCAAGGAGGTGACAAAGATCGACTTATGACCAAGAAAAAGAAATATCAATTTTTCGGGACACTCGGAGACATCGTCGACCTCATTAAAAGTCTGCCGCCGGCTCCCACTCAAGCCTTTCTTCAAGAATGGGCTGAATTCGTGATAGAAAAAAATCCGTTATATTTTTTGCATCGAGAATTCTACCATAAACTGACGAAGCTCAGAGCGCGTTTCGATTTGGGACAAGAAGGCAAACAAGGCTTTGAAGCCAAAGACCACTGGCATATTTACAATCCTTTCACAAAGAGCAAACTTGATACATACTTTGACAAAGACGGAAATCCCGTTAAAGACGGATCTGACCCTTCGCACATTATTCCCAAAAAAGATGGAGATGATTAACTTGACGCTTGCCGAATTCGCGGGCAGATATTACCTGCACGACAGCAGCATTGAAAAAATCGAATACGACGCCACCAACAAAACTCTTGCGCTGACGATTGATTTTTGCTTTTGGATGCAGAATTGGTACGACAAGACGACGCCGACGAATGGTTTAATCGCCGTGACATTTGACAACGTCGCGCATTATTCGTACGAAGGTTACGACCCAAGCAAACTTTTCAGCGACTACACACCCGAAATTTTGCACACGGAAATCGCGGACGACATGTTGATTCTATACACGTTTGAATTCGTGCGTTATGAACCCGGCGAAGATTTGTATCCGATAATGAAAATTCGCGCCGACAACGTCGAA
The DNA here is from genome assembly GCA_017479925.1 of Selenomonadaceae bacterium. Classification (GTDB taxonomy): domain Bacteria; phylum Bacillota; class Negativicutes; order Selenomonadales; family Selenomonadaceae; genus Quinella. The sequence continues at coordinate 4,824 of JAFVBP010000303.1, forward strand.
GTCGAAGAACTCGAACGTTACAACTTGTGAATCTGCTCGGACAACAAAAAAGCAACGTGACGACCACTTTAAAAGTGGCGGAACAACCGGTGCAATCCGAAACGTTATCGTCAACGAAAAATCCCCGATGCTCAATCGAACGTCGGGGATAATTTTTTTGCGTGTGCGGCAAGCGCGAACTTGCGTGTTTGCGAACAAGCCGAAGTTGTCGGTCGGTTTGATAAATGCTCGTTCGCGTGGTAAAATGCTTCCGCCGCCAAAATCGAATTCGCTAAGGAGGCTTAAATTATATGGGCATGTTCTCGCGCCAAAAAATTCTAAAGCTCTACTTGAACGGCGAAATAACTTCCGTCGCGTCAAAATTCAGCAGTGATAATTCACTTCAAAAGCTGAAAAGTTCGTTGCTTGAAGTAAATCGTACGAACAAAGAAAATTACAAGGGCATTCTTCTGAAAATAAATTCGCCCGGCGGCGCGGCAGCCACCAGTGAAGAATTGGCAAATTTGGTTTTCAACTTGCGGCAAAAAGTCCCCGTCATTACTTCGATTGGCGACAGTGCCTGCTCAGGCGCGTACATGGTTGCCGCCGCGTCAAATTACATTTTTGCAAACAAAATGTCGTGGACGGGCTCTATCGGCGTGATTATGATTTTGCCAAACTATCAGGAGCTGTCGAAAAAATTCGGCGTCGCTTTTAAGACCATCAAATCCGGCAAGATGAAAGATATGGGTAGTCCTTTCCGCGAAATATCGCCCGACGAAGAAAGTTACCTTGAAACGCTCGTCAAGAAGGCGCACGAAGAATTTATCAACTTCATAAAACTCACGCGCCCGAACGCAACGAATCTTGACGAATTGGCGGACGGCAGAGTTTTGGACGCCCGCACCGCGCTCGAAAATAATCTTGTCGACAGATTGGGGAGCGAATACGACGCGTTAAATTTCTTGATGACGGAAATTCTCCACGGCAACGAAAAAGATTTCTCCGTAACCGACACCGCACCCAAACTTGGATTTTTGAAGCGAATTCTTGATATATCCGCGCCAATCACGGTTAAATTAGAGTTGCCGAATAATTTTCAGCGGCTTTGACGGATATTGTCTCAACACGAAAAAATCCCTCGACCACATGTCGGGGGATAATTTTTTTGCGTCGGAAACTCGTCGCGGATTATTTCTTTTTGACTGCCGTGCGAATCGACAGCTCGCGCAGTTGCTTTTCGTCGACTTCCGACGGCGCATGGCTCATCGGGTCAATCGCGCTTTGCGTCTTCGGGAAGGCAATCACGTCGCGAATCGATTTGCGTTTCGCCATCAACATAACCAGGCGGTCAAGCCCGAAAGCAATTCCGCCGTGCGGTGGCGTGCCGTACTCGAAGGCGTCCATCAAAAAGCCGAATTTCGCGTGAGCCTCGTCGTGCGTCAAACCAATCGCCTCGAAAACTTTTTCTTGCAAGTCGCTGCGGTAAATTCTCAAGCTGCCGCCGCCGACTTCGACGCCGTTCAAGACAATGTCGTAAGCGTTCGCCTTGACTTTTTCGGGCGCGGTCAACAGCAAGTCAATATCTTCCTCACGCGGCGCGGTGAACGGGTGATGCATTGCCTTGTAACGCTTGTCCTCCTCGACGTACTCGAACATCGGGAAATCGACGACCCACAGGAAACAAAGTTTGTCGGGGTCAATCAGGTTGCGACGACGCGCCATTTCAAGACGAAGTTCGCCGAGAGCCTGCGCGACAACCGAAGCTTTGTCGCCGACGACCAAAAGCAAATCGCCCGTCTTGCAACCTGTCGCCTGCTTGATTCGGTCAAAAGTTTCGTCGCTGTAAAATTTCTTGAACGGAGACTTGACGCCGTCGGCAGTGTATTGAATCCACGCCAAACCTTTCGCGCCGTAAATTTTGACGTATTCGACAAGCCCGTCGAGTTCGCGGCGGGGAATGTCGGCGTAATCGTCGACGCGAATAACTTTGACTTGTCCGCCGTTTTCGAGCACGCTGTTGAAAACTTTGAAGTCCGAGCCTTTGACGAATTCGGAAATGTCCTGCAGTTCCATGCCGAAACGCATATCGGGCTTGTCGGTGCCGAAACGCGTCATTGCCTCGTCCCAACTCATGCGCAGGAACGGCGTTTCAACTTTCACGTCAAGCGTCGACTCGAAAATATTTTTGATAAGACCTTCCATGAGCGTCAAAATTTGATCTTGGTTGAGGAACGACGTTTCGATATCAAGTTGCGTGAATTCGGGTTGACGGTCGGCGCGTAAATCTTCGTCGCGGAAACAACGCACAATCTGGAAATATTTTTCAAAGCCGCTGACCATCAACAGTTGCTTGAAAATCTGCGGAGACTGCGGCAGTGCGTAAAACTGTCCCGGATTGACGCGGCTGGGTACCAAAAAGTCGCGGGCACCTTCGGGCGTCGAACGGCAAAGCATCGGCGTTTCAATTTCCAAAAAGCCGTTGTCGTCCAAGTAGTCGCGCATGATTTTCGTGACGCGGTGACGCAACATCAAATTTCGTTGCATTTCGGGACGGCGCAAGTCCAAATAACGGTAGCGCAGGCGAACCATTTCGTCCGCGTCGACACCGTCCTGAATGTAAAACGGCGGAGTTTTCGCCTTGTTGAGGATGCGCAATTCAACGGCGAGAACTTCAATTTCGCCCGTCGCCATTTTCGGGTTGATTGTATCTTCAGAGCGCGCACGAATTTTGCCGCGAACGCCGATAACAAATTCACTGCGCAACGTTTCGGCTTTGGCGAAGTCAAGCCCTTCGGTCGAGCCGTCGAAGACAACCTGCACCAGTCCGCTGCGGTCGCGCATGTCGACGAAAATCAAGCCGCCGTGATCGCGTCGACGAGAGACCCAGCCGGCAAGTTGCACTTCGGTTCCGACGTCCGATTTGCGAAGTTCGCCGCAGTTGCGCGTACGTTCCATGCCTGTCAATGTTTCCAAGTTAATTCCTCCCTTTGCGGCGACAATCATAATTAACGGCGTTGATTCTGTCAACGTCGCAAAAAAAATCCCCGTCGTTTGACGGAGCTTCGTTGACGGTATGTTTTTAATTCAAGCGGCGGAAATTCACTTGAGCAATTTGGTATCGTCGCCGCCGCGCAGAGCTTTGTTCGCGAAGGCGGGCGAAATGTATTGGCTTGCGTTGGTCATCGTGTTTTCGGTGATTCGTTGCACGCTGTCCATCATCTTGGAAAAATCCGCGTCGATTGTCCGCATGAACCGATCCGACGTCTCGATAATATTGTTGAGCTGTTTTTCGACGGCGTTTTCCATAATCGTCCGCGCACGACTTTCCGTGGGAAATTTTTCGTAAATGCGTTCGAGTTGAGCCGACGCCTTGTCCATTGCCGCATCTTGCAGAGCCGAATATTGCCGCTGTTTCTCTTCGACCAGTGCCGTGGCGCGTTCGCGAAGTTCGATATTCATGTTGCCGAGCGAATTGCCGATTGAAACGGTGCACTCCGCCATTGTCCGCTGATAATTTGCAATCGCCTCCATGACAAGCGAATTGCGCTCAATCTCCTTGCGGGCAACCATGTCGTCAATTTCGGCGTTAAACTTTTGGCGGTCAAACTCAAGCTGTTGCATGAATTGCGCTTCTTCCTGCCGAAGTTTTTGGTCGTGCGCCGAGTTTTTGCGTTCCTGATAAAATCGCAACTGATTGTCGATAATCTCAAACGGCTTGTCGATAATCGAGCCGCCGACGAGTTTTAAAATCTTCATCAAGCTCATAAACGTTTTGCCTCCTCAATTTCGCGGTCGAGCAATTTTGTTTCGCGCAGGAACGACATTTGCAGTTGGTCAAGTTGTGCCGTCCAGCGTTGATTCGTGTCAATCAGCACGCCGAGCGATTCAATTTCCGCGTTGAAAAAAAATGCGTCCGTCGACGTGTAGCCCCAAGCCGTCACGAATTTTTGATACCAGCGCAGAAAAATTTTCAAGATTTCGCGGCGTGTGGCAACGGGAATTTCCGTGTCGTCGAATAATTTTTTGCACTTGAGCCAATGCGCCTCCAGCCACTTGAGTTCGTAGCGTTTCTTGTAAAGCTGTCGAACGGCTTCGTTTTTGTCTTCAAACAGAAAGCGGAACAAGTCGGGATTGCCGTTCAAAACATCTTCGACGAGCTGTCGGCGACATTCGCGGGTTATCTCGATAAAATTCACGAGCGCGAAAATTTCTCTGGTATCGTTCATCGGACGCCGCCTCCGAGCATTTTTTCGCGAAGAGCCGCGTCGAATTCTTCAACTTTTTTCGTCGTAAGCACGCCGATAAAATGTCCGCTCATATCGAAACTGTTGCTAATGTGCCGTTCAAGGTGTTTGAGCCATTCGTTGCGCACGTCGTCGGAAATCGGTTCCGTCGCCAATTTTTGCCGAATTTCGGGCAGTTCGTTCGCGTAGAAATTTTTGACTTCGTGCGTGTGCGTCGTGTGCAGGTCGTTGATGAATTCAATTTCGGGGCGATAACTTTTCACCAGCCGCATGTAATGTTCTTCGTACTTGAAAAGCATTTCCGCCGTCGTGTCTTGAGCGCGTCGCGACTGTCCGCCGCCCGGTCGAAATGCGTCAAAAACGTTAGCCAAGCTATTTCACCTCGCTAAAAAATTTATCAACAGCACGATCAAAACGATTAAAAAAATTGCTGTTACCGTAATTGCAACGTTTTTTCGTCGCGGAGAGTTTTTCGGGGTCGTCGGGGTTGTCGGTGTTGACTTCGTATTTTTCGCCCGTTGATTGTCGGTGGAGTCGGAATTCGGGCTGATTTTTTTTTTGAGCCGCCTCCGCGTCAAGTTGACGTTGCGTTTCCTGCAAGCGGTTGATTATGTCCGCCGTTGTCGTGACGGCGTGATAAATTTTGTCTTCAATCGGCTGTGCGCGGTCAAGATTAGTGCAGAAAGCAAGATTTTGTTTGAGCGCACGGGCAAGATATTCGTCGAAAAGTTTTTCGTTGACGGCGGAACTCATTTCGTAAAGTTCGACGCCTTGAAAAATCTGCGCGGGCTTCGGCGGCTTCGACGACGCAAAACTTTTTTCGCGAATGTCACGGTACGGAGCCAAAACCGTTTCGGGAGCTTTGCGGTTCCATTCGGGCGCAAGATATTCCTTGAACATTTGCCACAGGTCGGAAAACCTCACGTCGGGAATTTTGTTCGACGCCGTATCTTTAATTACGAAGCCCAGAAACAATTTTATGTACCTGCCGCGATTGTCGCAGAAAAATTTTTCGGCATCGGCACGTTCGTCCGCCGACAGAAATTTTTCCGCGAACAAGTCCAACATGCACGCGACGCCCGCGAAACATTTGCCGCCCTTAGACGCGACGACAAAACGCACGTCGTTTAAAATGTTCAAGTCCTGCGTCGACGGCAGAATTTTTTCACGCGCCCATTCGATGTCCGCGTCGGTGAAATCGTCGGGGCGCACGGCGAATTTTGAATTAAAATCGACTTCAAACGTCCTGCTGTGAATCAGCGGGGCAATCTTCACGTCAATCACCTCACAAGAATTATTTGCGTCTGCGACCGTTGATGAACGTCAAATTTATCGAGTAAAGCTCGCGTTCCAATCGGTCGTAACTTTGTTTCATCGCGGAAATTTCGTTTTGCAGTCGCCGAATTTCGGATTCGTTTTCGGATATTCGGTTGCGCCACGAAAGAATTTTGTCGTTGCTCTTGAACAGGAAAAATCTGTCTTGCTCGTCGCGAATCATCTCGTTGTAATTCGAGATAGTTCGTTTGTCGACTTCAATTTGTCGTTTGAGGTCGGCAATGTAGTTTTTCAGCGCGAACCAAATGCCCATGTAAATCGGCAGGTGCAAATTAATCGGGCTGAACTTGCCGCGGCTGTCGTCGTCCTGCAGGTCGGAGCCGAGCGACACGGGCACAATCACGATAAAAGTGTCGTCGCGTTCAAACAGCGGGCTGAAACTGCCTTGCAAAACCTCAAGAATTTCTTCTTCGTCGGTCTCGCGGTTGCACAGGTCATACTTCGTGATGATTAAAGCAATCGGCGGGAATTTGCGACCGCGATTTTTGCCGCTCAGCTGTGCAAGATACGGGCTGATGTGACGACTGCATTTGTCGCGCACGCGTTCGATTTTTTCTGCCGTGTCGTTGCCCGTGAGATTTTCGCCGTCAATACAGATAAACAGCGCGGTTGAATTGTAAATCGAATTTTCGACTTCGGTCAGCCCGCTGCTTGCGCTTTCGGAAACGTCAAGCCACTTGCCGGGATAATCAATCCACTCGAACGGCAAAATCGTGTTGAAGGCGTGCTGAAGTTCAAAATTGTATTTCTGCAAGGCGTCAGTCATTTCGGGAAATCTTTTCCGACCGAGTGAAGCATCTGTCAGATTTTTGAAGTTGGCGACAAGACGGCGGCTTTCGTCCCTGTTTGGCGCGACGATCGAATAACCGTCACGGCCCGCGCTCATTTCGTAGTACATGCCGAGCAGGTAACAGGTTTTGCCGGAGCCGGTTTCGCCGAGTATCGTGAATTTTATTTTGTCCACAGACGTGCCTCCGCTCACTTGAGACGCTTTTGGATTTCGTGCTTGATGATTTTCTTGCCGAGTTCACGCACGGGTTTTGACGTTGCAAGCTTGACGGTGTTTTTCGTGCCGAGGACTTTGACGACGGCTTTAACGAGATTCATCAACATTTGAATACCTCCAATCGCGGTTGACGGTGAATTTTGTCGCTTTGACGACACGAATAATATTCGCGTCAAAAACGCTTTGTCAAGTGCCCGTCGAGACAATTTTTCGCGAAATAAATCATTTGTCCGCAAACGAAAAAGCCCCGTCGGGTGACGAGACTTTGTTGATTTCGATATGGCGCATCCGGCGTGACTCGAACACGCGACCCACGGCTTAGAAGGCCGTTGCTCTATCCAACTGAGCTACGGACACAAAAGCTTGTAACGCGCAGATTATACAAACAGCCCGCGACGTTGTCAACGTTTCAGACGAGCAAATTGTTTTGCCGCAGATAATCGACGAAGGCGTTGAAAATTTTTTCGTTGCGTTCGATGATGTCGAATTGCTCACAGTTCAAGCGCAAGAATTTTTCCCGTGATGTCGTCGAGTTGAGCGACGGTCGGCAAATTGGCGACGCGGATTTTGTCGAGAATAATTTCGCAACCGGCGGCTTTGAGTTCGTCCTCAACCTGCGCGATGCTTTGTCCGCCCCAACCGTAGCTGCCGAACGCGAACGCCTTGTGATTGACGGGACGCAAACCCTTCAGGTAGCACAGGAACGCGGCGACGGTCGGCATCATTTGATTGTTAATCGTCGGCGAACCGACGGCAAGGTATTTGCTCGTGAAAATGTCCGTGACAATGTCCGACAGCGGCGTCGACTTCAAGTCGTAGAACGCGGCGGGAATTTTGCGTTGAGCGAACGCCTCAACAATCGTGCGCGCAAGAATTTCCGTCGAATGCCACATGCTGTCGAAGACGACAACCGCCCGTTCGTCGACGGTGCCCGAACTCCAGCGGCGGTAGCAGTCAAGAATTTTGTCGATGTGCGTGCGCCAAATGATGCCGTGTCCCGTCGCGATAAGCTTGAATTCCAAACCGTCCAGGGCTTTCAACGCGGTCTGCGCCTGTTTGCCAAAGGGCATCAAAATGTTCGCGTAATATTTTTTCGCCTCGAACAAAATCGTGTCCAAGTCGTTTTCGTCGTCGAAGCGCATTGACGTTGCCAGATGTTGACCGAAGGCGTCGTTGCTGAACAAAATTTTGTCTTCGGGGCAGTAAGTGACCATCGAATCCGGCCAATGAAGCATGGGCGTCGGAACGAATTTCAACGTGCGCCGTCCAAGTGAAATTTCGTCGCCGGCTTTGACGGGCTTGTAATTGAGCTTGCCGTAGCGGTTCGTCAAACCTTTGAGACCGTTCGGGTTCGTCGTAAAAATCTGCGCGTTCGGAGCCAAAGCCGCCACCTTCGCAAGCGCACCGCTGTGATCGGGTTCGACGTGACTGGAGACAATCACGTCAATTTTCGACGGCTCGACAACCGAAGAAATTCGCGCAATCAGTTCGTCCGCAAAATCAATCTTCGCCGTGTCGACAAGCGCAATTTTTTCGTCGACAATCAAATAAGCGTTGTACGTCGACCCGCGTGAAGTTTCGTAGCCGTGAAAGTTTCGCATCGACCAATCGACCGCGCCGACCCAGAAAATATTTTCGGCGACTTGAATCGCCTTGCAGTTGTTCAGCATGTTACAAACCTCCGAAATGTTTTCGCCAAGATTAACACACGAAAAAATTTTTGGCAACGCGACGGCTTTGGTGTACAATGCCCCAAAACCGAAAGGAGCAACGACTTTGACACTCACCGAAGAAATCGCCAAGCGGCGCACGTTCGCAATAATTTCGCACCCCGACGCGGGCAAAACAACGCTCACGGAAAAACTTTTGCTCTACGGCGGCGCAATACATTTGGCAGGCTCGATTAAGTCACGCAAAACGCAACGCCACGCCGTCAGCGACTGGATGGAAATCGAAAAGCAACGCGGCATCTCCGTCACAAGTTCCGTCCTGCAATTCGACTACGCGGGCTGCCGAATCAACATTTTGGACACGCCCGGTCACCAGGATTTTTCCGAAGACACCTACCGCACGTTGATGGCCGTCGACAGCGCGGTTATGATTCTCGACGCCGCCAAAGGTGTCGAAGCGCAGACGAAAAAATTGTTCAAGGTTTGTCGCGAACGTCGAATCCCGATTTTCACGTTTATCAACAAGCTCGACCGCTACGGCAAAATTCCGCTCGACTTGACGGACGAACTCGAAAACGTTTTGGGCATTCGCGCTTACCCGATGAATTGGCCCGTCGGCGTCGACGGTAAATATCTCGGCGTTTTCGACCGTCGCAAAAATCAAGTTGAACTTTTCGCCGAAGACACGACGCACGGTCAAAAAGAACGCGCTTCCGAAACTTTTGCGGCGGACGACCCTCAACTTGTCGAACGAATTGGGCAAGATAATTTCGACGCGTTGCAAGACGATTTACTTTTGCTTGACGAGGCCGGCGAAGTTTGGGACAAGTCCAAAGTCGACGCGGGCGAATTGACTCCGACTTTTTTCGGCTCGGCAATGACAAACTTCGGCGTGCAAAATTTTTTGGAAGAGTACCTGCGACTTGCTCCGCCGCCCGCACCGCGACTTTCAAGCGACGGCATAATCGAACCCGAAGACGAAAAATTTTCCGCGTTCGTATTCAAAATTCAAGCGAACATGAATCCAGCGCACAGAGACCGTTTGGCGTTCATCAGAATTTGTTCGGGCAAGTTTGAACGTAACATGAACGTTTGGCACGCGCAGACCGACAAATTAATCAAGCTCGCTCAGCCGCAACAATTTTTGGCGCAGGACAGACAAATTATCGACGAAGCGTTTCCGGGCGACATTGTCGGACTGTTCGACCCGGGCATTTTCGGTATCGGCGACACGTTGACCGACACCGCGCACAAATTCAAATTTGAGGACTTCCCGACGTTCCCGCCCGAAAAATTCGCACGCGTGCAAGCCAAAGACACAATGAAGCGCAAACAGTTCGCCAAAGGCATCGACCAACTGACGCAGGAAGGCGCAATTCAGCTGTTCAATCAAGTCGGCGCGGGCACGGAATCTTACGTCGTCGGCACAGTCGGCACGTTGCAGTTTGAAGTTCTGCAGTATCGGCTGAAGTCGGAATACGGCGTTGACGTTCTGCTGACGATGTTGCCGTTTGAAGTGGCGCGTTGGCTCAAATTCAACGACGGCACGAAAGTCACACCCGCAAGTTTGCGCGGCGCGGACAGAGGTTTGTTCGTACTCGACCGCGACGAAAATCCCGTGTTGCTCGTCGAAAACGAATGGGCACTCGGTTGGATACGCGACAACAACCCGAAACTCGAAATGTTCGCGACACCCGCCGAACTGTAATGCCGACACGCAACGAAAATCCGGCCGTCATGGATGACGGCCGCCCGCAGTTGAAACAGGATGTTTCACCTGCGGGCACGCGAGTTGCGGATGTCGACAACGCAAGAGTCAACAACACTGTGCTCCACGCAGTGGCGGCTTTCTTTGCTACTTTCTTTCGCCGCCCGAAAGAAAGTAGATCTTAAACACGAAATTCAACGAACGCGTTCACTCGAAGCAACACGCAACAGCAAGCCGAACGCATAAAAGCTTGTGGACAGCGAACGGCTTTTTGTGTATAATCCCCGAAAAAGATTTGACGAGGTGTTTGACCATGGCGGCAAAGCTCAGAAACTGCATCAGCTGCGGAAAAATTTTCTCCTCGCTCTACGGCGAAAAAATGTGCCCGTCCTGCAAAGAGGCGCAAGATCGACTTGAGAATTCTGTCATAGACTACGTGCGCGACCACCCGAAAACGCGAATTCCCGAAATCGTCAAAGAGACGGGCGCGAACGATTTGATTATCCGTCGCTTAATGGAGGCCGGTCGGCTTGTCGGCGCGAATTTGAACTTCCCCTGCAAAAAATGCGGCAAGCCGATCACCCGCGGACAATTCTGCGACGCCTGCGCCAAAGAAATCGAAGCCGAAGTTCAAAACGTCAGCGACAAAGCGGCGGCGGCTCGTGCGGCGGCAGAACGCGGGCGCGGTATGCACTCGAAAGACACGGGCAATCGCGGCGGCAAATAATTTCAATCGGACATACAAAGACCGTTGCGGCGGGCGACTATTAAGTTGCCCGTTTTTTTTTTCGATATATAGGCAAACACGGAGGTATTCTGAAAAAACATTGCACGGAACGCAGTCACAGAATTAACAGGTGGTGAAATAACATGTATGTAAACAACGTAAGCTCGTCGGCGAATCTCTACTCGTCAAATTTGGCGGCAACCCGATACGCAAACTCCGCATCTTCGGTTCGCGGTGTGCGCAAAAGCGACGAATTCACTCCGTCCGCCGAAGCTCAAAGTTTCAGCGAAATGCTCAACAAACTCAAGAACACTTCCGATGTTCGTCAAGACAAAATCAACGCATTGCAAGCGCAAATCGCTGCGGGACAATACTCCGTGCCCGCCGAAACTTTGGCGGCAAGTCTTTTAACCAATCGTTTCTGAGGCAACGAACATGTGGCAAAATTTAATTGATACGCTCGACAAGCTCGGCGAAGTTTACGACAAATTGGCAACCCTCGGCGAAAAAAAACGCTCGGCACTCGTGACGATAAACATGTCCGCGCTGGCAAAAGTCTTGGACGAAGAACAGTTGCTTGCGGCGAAAATCCAACGTCTTGAGAAAAAACGCGGCGAACTGTTGACCAAATTGTCGAAGGCGGATATCACCGTCAACGAAGCGACGAAGGCTAAAGATTTTTACCGCTCGGCACCGACTTTGGCTGTCGAAAAGCGATTGATTCAACTTCACGACCGACTTGGCAAAAACGTCGACCGTGCTTTAAAAATCCGCGACAACAATCAAATTTTGGCTCAATGCGCGCTTGACGCCGTGCAAGTTCAGCTAAACAAAATCGGCGGCGCGACCGTCGATCCGACTTACGGCAACACGGGCGGCAACTCCGTCACGCACAAGAAAAATTTCGACTTCAAAGCGTGAGCCGCGAACATTAGCAAGTTCAAACGAGGTTTCAATCATGGACGAGACAATCAAAATTTTGCGCGAACAAACCGTGCTTTGCTCGCGGTTGCCCGAACTTTTCAATCAGCTGATAGACGTCTTGAAAAGTCATTCGCCCGACGTGCAGGAGCCGATTCAAAAAATTTCGCTCATCATGCGCGAACTGTCCAAAAGCGAAAAGCAATCCAAAGCGTTCCTGCTGAAAGTCAAGGCGACATCTTTCGTCGAATACGTGTCCGCACAGGAAAAAGACATTCGGCGCGACGTGGCGGAAAATTTGCTCAAGAAACTTGTCACCGTGCAGGTTCAGCTGAAAACGCGGCTCGCCGAATTAAATCGCCTGCTCAAAAAAGGACGCGACTTTATCGAATTCAACCTGAACATTTTGGCGCGCTGTTCGGCAAGCGACACTTACGGCGCACAAGCACAGACCGGCTCGCAACGGACGCGGCGCATGTTCGAGGCGAACATTTGACGAGGTAACTAACTATGAGGTCAACATTTACCGGCCTGAACACGATGGTGCGCGGCATTTTCAACAACCAAATGTCGCTTGACACCACCGGCCACAACATCACAAACGCAAGCACCGAAGGCTATTCGCGTCAAGGCGTCAACTCCGCCGCAACGCGCAGCCAGGAACAATCTTCGCTCTACGGCAATGTTTTAGTCGGCACGGGCGTCGATGCGCTGTCGGTTCAACGCGCCCGCGACATCTACGCCGACATGCAGTATCGCAACGAAAATCCGACGCAACAATATTACAAAACGTTGACGACCAATTACGACAAGCTCGAAACGATTTTCGACGACAGCCGCGACCTCGGCATTGAGGCGGCAATGGGCAAGTTCTATCAATCGTGGGTTGACTTGTCGACGACGGCATCGAACTCGGCAAGCCGCACGCAGGTTATCGAACACGGCAGGGAACTTACCAACGTCATCAAAACCGCGCTTGACGAATTGCAGAAACAAATTAATTCGCAGTACGACGACATTCGCGACGAAGTTGAATTCGTCAACCAGATTATGCAGGAGATTGTCGACATCAACAAACAGGTTATCGCGCAGGAGGCAACGGGTGCTTCCGCCAACGACCTGCGCGACCGTCGCGACCTTTTGACGGACGACCTGTCCAATTACTTGAACATTTCCGTCGTTGAAGACGACAAAGGTTCGTACATGATTAATTCCGGCGGCGTCACTTTGGTCAACGGCGTCGACCGCACGCATTTGGACATGGGCAAGGGCGTTTCGTCGAGTTTGTACGGCGTCGATTACGGCGTTGTTGACTACAACATCAAAATCGTCGAAAGCAACATCGTCTTCCTGCCGCAGAACGGAATTCTTCGCGCACGCTACGACGCCATTGACGAAAACAAAGCTTACATTGACAAGCTTGCCGACATTGCCAATTTCATGCTGACGACCTTCAACGACCAACACAAGCAAGGTTGGGATCTCGACGGCAACTCAACAACCGATTCAAGCGGCAACACCGTGCCCGACACGATTAATTTTTTCGGCGACGGGAAAATCGATTACCAGTACCGTTACGAGGAAGCGCGCAAGATTAATTATCTGTTCAAGTACAACGAAAATCCGACTTCCGAAACCGACGGCGAACTTTTGTCGGGCGTGCAGATTATTGCCGAGCTGGAAGTCAATTCTATGTTCAGCGAAAACCGCGGCGACCGTTACGTTGCGGCGGCGTCAAACCGTTACGAAGAGAGCACCGGCGTTTGGACTGATTGGCCTTTTGAAGGCAGAACGGGCGACGGCACCAACGCCGTTTATTTGAGCGAACTGTTTAACATTCACCTGGAAACAATCACGGATGCCGATCCGCCCGAAGGCAACACCGAACTTATGCAGACTTACATTCTGCGCGACACCGAAGGCAACGCGATTTTGGACGACAACGGCGACGAGCAACTTGCCACGGCGATTGCGAAGCTCAGCATCAACTCGTATTATCAACGCTCAATGTCGCAACTTGGCATGGACGCGCACGCCACCGACGTCAACTATGACGCAATGGACGTTATCATGATTCAAATCAGCAACTGGCGCGACGCGACCGCCGGCGTCGACTGGAACGAAGAACTCACCAACATGATCAAGTTCCAGAAAGGTTACGCCTCCTGTTCGCGTTGTTTGACCACAATGGACGAAATGCTTGACCGGCTCATCAACAACACCGGCGTCGTCGGGAGGTAATTGACATGGGAATTCGCATGGGCAGCGCGCAGTTCATGTACAACTATCAGCACGCGCTCAATAACGCATACCAAAATCAAGCCAAACTTTACGAGCAGGCGGACGGTTCGTCGATTCACCGACCGAGTGATAACCCGATGAATTACACCAAACTTCTGCGCAGTAAAGTCAGCGATCACGAAAACGAACAATATCGCGCCAACGTCAAGGCAGCCGCCTCGTGGATGAACAATTCCGACGCCGTCATGATTCACATGACCGACATTATGAAAACACTTGAGGAACGCTCCGTCAGTGCCGCCGACGAACACAACAGTCAGGTTGACTGCGAAGCGATTTACAAGGAAATGTTCTCCAACATGCAGGAACTTATTTCCGCAACCAACACGCAACAGGGCGACCGTTATTTGTTCGCGGGGCAGAAAGACTTGACGCAACCTTTCAGTTTGTCCGTCGACGAACGCGAACGCGGCTTGCCGAAAACTCTCGACAGGGCGCAGTCAAATTTTTTTAAGCCCGATTCGGCAGGTACCAATACCAAACTCGTGCAAATGCTCACGCTCGAAAAGGACGGCGAAACTTTTTACCTCGACACCGAAACTTTAAACATCTATTCCAAAGAGCTGATTGACACGAAGTATAAAGATTTGCTGTCGCTGGGCTACGAAAGCATTACCGCCGCCGCAAACGCTTACGACGCCGCAAGATCTGCGGGCACGCTCGACGACCTTGACTCGACGTTTCGGCAAATTTTTGACGACGGCACCGCTGAAGGCAAAATCACCGACACCAACTTTAAAGTCTCCGATTACTTCGACAACCAAGGCTGTTTGACGGGCGGCAACACGATAACGGGCGACGGCGGCACTTACACCTTCACGACGGTTTCACAGTATATTGTCAGCTACAACGGCGACGAAAATTTGATTTCGATGGTCAAGTTGAACGGCGCGACCGACCCCGCTTCCGATACCGTCAACTCGACGGGCGCACGCATGTTCGGCACGGACATTTTCGACGACGAAAATTCGGGCAACGAAACTTCGGGCACGGCAATGCTCAACGAACTTTTGTGCGTCTGTTCAAAAACTCAAGCGGGCGACCTCAAGTGGATGTCTTCCGACGGCGTGACGATAACCGACGTTTCGCATTCACGCCTGCTTGTCGAAGAAACGCGAATCGGCGCACGTCGACAACTTTACGAAAGCGTCGAAACGATGCTTGAGGCGCACGCCGACAACATTACCGAAGACATAAACAACGTCAGCGGCACGGACATTTCGCGCCTTGCCACACGACTTATGGAGTTGACGACGCTTTACAACATGTCGCTTTCCATGGGCGGAAGAATTTTGCCGCAGTCACTTGCCGATTACTTGTAACGCTTGAAAACATTGCCCAAAAGATTTAAACTACAGACGCCAACAATCCCGTTGACGTCTGTTGTTGTCTTGCGGGCTTGACAAAAATTTTCTGCGTTGACGGCGGCTTCTGCAGGAAATTTCACGGAAGGGAGGGAATTAGCAATGATGGTAAGGTTAAATATCAGACATGAATTGCCGCAAATCGGCATAAGGCAAACACTCGGACGAATCGACGAAACGGGCATAATTCAGCCTCGTTCACGCGGAACGAATCAACAGGCATACTCAAACATGACCGTAAGTCAACCTTCGCTCGACCTGGACAGTTACCCAAGCCGAAGAACCTACGGCGACCGAAAGATGGGAGACTTCACCGCAGAACGCGGGCAAAAAGGTTTCTCCGACGTTCGGCAAGCCACGGCGCGGCACACGCAGAGCGGTTGGTCAAAAATCAATAACGGGGCAAAACGCGGCAACGACATAGTTCAAAATGCCAAGGCGGACATGTTCTCCAACTATCAGGCAAGGACGGTTTTTTCGATTGAATTTCCGCCCGATGTCGAAATGCAGGGGCACCCGTCTGAAGTTGTCGGCGAACCCGACCTCGGTGACATTTCGGTCGATATTGAAACCGCACCAAGCGCAAGGATTCATTACACGCCCGGCAGCGTCGAAACTTATTTGCAAAACGAGGGCTTCATCCGCCGATGGACAACGATTGACAAATATGACATCTATGCTTGATAAAGTTTTCGGCGTGCAGGCAAATTAAAGGAGGCAGGCAGTATGCGTAAGGTTAATACCAGCAGGTTTGGTGAAATTGAGGTTAACGAAGCAGACGTTGTGCGTTTTGAGGACGGAATTCCCGCGTTCGAGGACGAGACCGAATTCGTGATTCTTCCGTATGACCAGGAGAGTCCGTATTACTTCATGCAGTCGCTCAAGTCGCCGGATTTGGCTTTCTTGCTGACAATTCCGTTCCTGTTTTTCCCGGATTACACGTTTGAGATTGATGACGAGACGGTGGCTCAGCTCGAAATCAAAGATCAAGACGCCGTGTTCTACTACACGATGATCACAATCCCGAACGGCTCAATCCGCTACATGACGGCCAACCTTCTTGCGCCGGTCGTGCTCAACAGGAGCAACATGCGCGCCAAACAGGTCGTCTTGGAAAAGAGCAACTACACGACCAAACATCGCCTCTTCCCCGAACCGAAAAAGGAGGGGTGATTGATGCTTGTCTTGACGAGAAAACCTCGTCAGCAAATTATGATTGGCGACAACATTGTTATCAACGTCGTCGAAGTGCAGGGCGAAAATGTCCGCATTGCGATTGACGCGCCGCGGGAAATCAAAATCTACCGCGGTGAAATCTATCGGGCAATTCAGGAAGAAAACCAGAAGGCGGCCGCGCAGAAGCTCGACAACGTGGATTTGCATGGTGCCCTGCCTTTGAAGTAACAGCCGAAACGGCCGACGATTTTTTGCGGCGGACGGTTGGCACATTTACGGAGGAGTGATTTTTATGGTAGGGAGGCTAAACGACATCGTCACGGCGGCGGTCGTGGTAGACGCGACCGACAGAATCAAGTCGTCGTCGGACGGCACTCAACAAAATGTCCGAGAAGCGACGAAGGCGAATCAATCGGCTCGAATTCGTCCCGTCGAAGTGAAACCCGCGGACAAGAGCGAAAAGACCGAAATTAAACCGCAAGACCTTCAGGCACAGGCGGCGGACAACCTCAAACGTAAACAGGAACTCGAAGAGCAAGAGAAACAGTCAAGAATTGTCCCCGGCTCGCTCACCGAAGAAGCGGTTAAAAACATGACGGACGCGTTGAACGAACTTATGGACAAGACGAATGTCAACCTGGAGTTCGATTACAACAAGGAAGTCAATCTTTTGTCGGTCAAAATGCTCG
Organism: Selenomonadaceae bacterium; assembly: GCA_017479925.1. Classification (GTDB taxonomy): domain Bacteria; phylum Bacillota; class Negativicutes; order Selenomonadales; family Selenomonadaceae; genus Quinella. The sequence goes on from JAFVBP010000303.1 coordinate 21,947, forward strand.
AAAAAGGCACGGACAAAGTCATCAAAGAATTTCCGCCCGAAGAGATGGTCGAAAACATGATCAAAGCAAGGGATTGGCTCGGCGCGTTCATCGACAAGACGATTTGAGACGCGCCTCTCCTAAGGAGGGATAAACCATGGGAGTCAACGGAATCTACGGCCTGTCGGGTTCCGGACTTGACATTGAGTCGATGGTCAAAGTCGGCATGATGAGCAAGCAGAACGAATACGACAAGATGGCGCAAAAGTTCACCAAAAACGAGTGGACGAAAGCCGCCTACCTTGACGTTTACTCGACGGTCAACACTTTCAACACGTCGACGCTGTCGCAATACAAGATGTCGGCGAACATGAACGCCAAAAACGCGGAAAGTTCCAGTTCGTCAATTAAAGTCACGGCGAACGCATCTGCGGCGATAATGAATCACAAGGTCGAAGTCGAATCGCTCAGCTCGAACGCTTACCTGCTCAGCACGAACAAACTTACGCGCTACAACAACGACACGGGTGCGGTCGACGCGAACAGTTCAAGCATCCAGCTCAAAAGCGTGCTGTTTAAAAACATTTCGATGGACGAAAACGGCAACGTGACGGGCACGGCGAACGCGGATTCGGCTTACGAGAACGTCAGCGCGCAAAAGTCGGACGTGGGCTTCAGTTTCATTTTGTCGGACGGCACAAAAGCGATAAGCGACATGAGCGACGAAGAAAAGAAGTCACACACCGTCAGTTTCACTTACGAGGAACTTTTGGGTTCCGACACGCAGGAAGCTTTGACGATGAACGACTTGGTTTCCCGCGTCAACGCGCTCAACACAAATGTTCGTGCGGCTTACGATTCGCTCAACGATTCGTTTTCGTTCTACAACAAAAACGGCGGCGAGGCGAACGCAATTTCAATTTCGACGCCGGACACTGCAGACTCAAGCGTGGCGGCAACTTTTTTCAACGGCTTGGGCATGTACTCTTCGATTAACGGCGAATTGCACGCCGCCAATCGCAGTGACATTTCCTATGACCCGAACGCGGACACTTCTGCGGCGAATTCGACGAAATTTTTCTTGGACGGCAAGCAGCTGTTCACGGGCACGGAGCAAATTGAGCAACCCGACGGCTCGACGACCTCGAACACTTACTGGTACACGAAAAACAGCGACGGTTCGGAAAGTCGGTTGACGGGCACACCGCCTGAACAATTTACTTTGACGACGGGCGGCACGGCTACGACGACGGGCACCGACGGTTCGATCAAAGTCGACGGCATTACTTACAAGACGACGGAAAACAAAGCGACGGTCGGCGGCATTACTTACAGCGCGCTTGACAAGACTTCGTCGCCCGCGACGGTTTCGGTCACTCAGAACACCGACGCCATTGTCGACAAGGTGAAAAGTTTCGTCGAAGATTACAACAAGTTGCTTTCCGGGCTTTACGAAAAATACGACGAGAAACCCAACAAGGATTACAAACCGCTTACTCAATCGCAAAAAGACCAGATGAAAGAAGAGCAGATCGAGAAGTGGGAAGAAAAAGCCAAGGCGGGTCTCCTGTATCACGACAAGACGCTCGGAAAGATTATCGACGAGATGCGCAGTGCGATTTCAAACACGGTCGAAGGCATCAACGGCAAATACAATTCGGCGTACAGCATCGGCATTTCGACGACGGGCATCAAAGGTCAGTTGACTTTGGACGAAACGAAACTGCGCAATGCTTTGGCGGAGGATTCGGACGCGGTTTACAATGTTTTCGCGAAATTGGACGCCAACGACGAAGCGGAAGGCAACGGCATAGCGCAACGGCTCGGCGACGTCATGGTTACTGCGGCGAAAAATATTCGGAGCAAATCCGGTTCGACGGCGGACATTACCGAGGACAGCGATTTGAACAATTTGTTGCGTGAACTGCAAACGAAGATGAGCAACTTCAAAAAACTGATGAGTTCGTTTGAGGACAAGCTCTACAAGAAATATGACGCAATGGAAGTGACGCTTGCGAAACTTGGCACGCAGCTGAACTTTATCATGGGCGGCAATCAGTAAAAATCTGCGAACAAGCGGAGGTTGGTGTGAACTATGGTTAATGCGGCGGAGGCATACAGGCGGCAGCAGATTTTGAACGCGCCACCGGAGCAGCTGACGTTGATGCTGTATAACGGTTGCCTGAAGTTTATGGACGAAGGTCGAAAGGCCGTCGAAGAAAAGAAATACGAGGCCGCCAACACGGCATTGCAGAAGGCACAGAGGATAATTTCGGAATTTCGCTTGACGCTGAACATGGAGTATGAGATTGCTCACCAGTTGTTTCCGCTGTACAACTATGTTTACGATCGACTGGTTGAAGGCAATATCAGAAGCGACGTGTCCAAAATCGACGAAGCGAAAGAGATTATCACGGAGTTGCGCGACGCGTGGGTTGAGGCGATGAAGAAAGCTCGTTCCGAACGCGGCGACGGCAGAGGCGGCAACGGTTATGCTTAACGCAGACGACAAAGCGGCGGCGGAAGTCACGAGCGAAGCGCGGCGGCTGTGGCAGAAATATTTTGAGCTGACCAAAGAGCTGTTGAAGTTCAGCGACCAGAAAGACGGCGAACTGTTCATGCAACTTGTTGACCAGCGCGAACAATTAATCGAGAAAATCAAAGCGTTGCCCCCGAACGATTATCGCGAATCCGACGAATGCAAAGCGTTGATTGCGCAGATGATACCCATGGACAAGCAGATAATTTATCGGGCGCGGGCGTGGCTGAACAAATCTCGGCGGCAAAACAGCGCGGTGCGTTCCTACGACGTGACCAATTCGCTCGGAACACGCGGAACGGTATTCAACAGGCAGTATTGAACGCAACGGTTACAATCAAAAAACCCTCGACAACACGTCGGGGGTTTTTTAATGCGTAATGCGTAATGGTTTGGTGTCGATTACGCAGTTTCTTCGCGGCGCATCAACAGAAAGCAGTAGTCCGACAGTCGGTTGAGAAAAATTCTGTCGGCGACGTGAACGACTTCGGTTTTCGCAAGTTCGCAACAGAGACGTTCGGCGCGACGGCTTATCGTTCGTGCCAAGTCCAGAAACGCGCCCGATTTCGACGAGCCGGGAATTACGAATTCTTTGAGCGGCGGCAGTGAACTTTCAAGCGCGTCCATTTGCGATTCAAGTTCGGCAACGTCGGCGTCGGTTATCGTCGGCTCACGATTCAAGCTTGCGAAGTCCGCCATTAATCGCGGCAACAGTTTCTGCACGGCGAAGATTTTTTCGCGCACGTCGTCGACAGTTGCAAAAGCCCGCGCCAGTCCCAAAGCCGAATCAGCTTCGTCGACGGCACCGTAAACTTGCACGCGCAGAGAATTTTTTTCGACGCGTTCGCCCGTGTACAAGCTCGTCAAGCCCGCGTCGCCCGTTTTCGTGTAAATTTTCATTGCGTCACCTAACCTATGAGAACTTGTCCGAAGTAGACGACCGCGCCCATAAACAGCACGAACGGAATGTAAATCTTCACCGCAAACGCCAACAGCTGAGCGTCCGCGCCTTTGACGCCGATAGCCGCAGAACCGATAGCGATTGACAGCGGCGAAATCATCTTGCCCGCGCAGGCACCCGTTGCGTTTGCGGCGGCGACCCAAGCTTGAACACTTTCGTTCGCGCCAATGGCTTGACTTGCGATAACCTGCAACTTGCCGAACAGCACGCAACTCGACGTAGCCGAACCCGTGATATACGTGCCGACGGAGCCGAGGAACGCCGCGATACACGGGTAAGCCGTGCCCGTCGCCGCAACGGCAGTGTCCGCGATTTGTCCCGTCATGCCGCTGTAGCCCATGACTTTTGCCGTGGCGATAACCGCGATAATCGTTACCATGGTGAATTTCAAACCGTTGACGGTCTTTTTGAGCACGCCGAGCATTTCGCCGAAACTTGCGCCCTGTTTGGAGCCTGCGATAAATGCCGCGAGCAAAATCAAAACGCCGGGTGTGTTGACCCAAACGAAGGTATACGGCACGCCGCCTTCACCCGTGTAAATCGGCACGCTGGTTTTGAAAACCATCAACGCTTGATTAATCGGCGGAACAAGTTTGCTCGTGAACAGCAGGAACAAGAAAATCAGTATGAACGGCAAGCACGCGTTGATTCCCTTTGACATGCTGATTTTCGCGTGAACGTGATCTTCCATTGCGAATTCGGGATCGTTGACGGGAAATTTCTTCGCCAGGAAAACGATTGTGCCCATTGTGCAAATTGCGCCCGCGACAACTGCCAATTCCGGACCGACGAACATCGACAACGCCAATTCGGGCAGGAAGAACGCAAGTCCCGCGCCGAGACACATCATCGTCATGCCGCGCAAACCTTTCATGCCGCCGCCGGTTACGATAACCATAAGCCACGGACAAAGCAAACTCAAAACGCCCAGTTGCAGTGAAGTAAACGTTGCCAACTGCACCGCGTCGAAGCCCGTCACGCTTGAAAGCGTCACGAGCGGAATGCCGATTGAGCCGTAAGCGGTCGGCACGGAGTTTGCGATTAAACACACCGACACGGACAAAATCGGGTTGATGCCGATACCTGCCAACATGCCCGCGGGAACGGCGATTGCGGTTCCGAAACCTGCCATGCCTTCAAGGAAGCCGCCGAAGCCCCAACCAATCAGCAAAATCAGGACGCGCTTGTCGTGACTGACGCTTGTCAACATGTCTTTAATCGTGTCCATTGCTTTGGTGTGCAACGTCAAGTTGTAGGTGAAAATTGCCGCGACGATGACGAGCAAAATCGGCCAACACGCCAACGCCACGCCTTCGAGTACGGATTCAATCGCCCGTGCGCTCTCCATGTTCCAGACGCCCATGCCTGCCGCCAAAGAAATTATCAGCGCGACGAGACAGGCTTTCCACGGTGCCATTTTGATAACGCTGAGCGCAAGCACCAGCCATAAAATCGGTGACAGCGCAAGTAAAAACATCAATGACTTCGACCTCCCCCACAAATTTAGCAGAAATAAATTCACGCGGCGGAATTTCTATGGCGGGCAACGAAAATCCTGCACTGTTGAAAATTTTCAGTCAACAGGCAGTTGTAAATCGGCGTAATCCGGCCGTCATGGATGACGGCTGCCGCCTGTGCCATTTCGCGTGATGCGAAATACACAGGCGCGTCTTTCTTTGGTTACTTTCTTTCCACGCGGAAAGAAAGTAACGTAAAAAATTTTATGCACGTCTAAAAGATTCGTGATATTATTCGCGGCGAGGTGATTGACATGAAAAAATTTTTCTTGAGCGTCGCGGCAATTTGGCTTCTGTTGACGGCGAACGTTGCCTGCGCCGAAGAACATTTCGCGATTGAAGTCCTGAACTTGGTCAACGTCGAGCGTGCGAAAGTCGGTGCCCCGCCGTTGAGATTGGCGGGCGATTTACAACAGGCGGCGGACATTCGTGCGCAGGAAATCATCGAACTGTTCAGCCACACGCGCCCCGACGGCTCCGATTGTTTCACGGTGCTTGAGCGTCGCGGCAATACTTGCGGCGAAAACATTGCGGCGGGACACGGCACGCCTGCCGAAACCGTCGAACAGTGGATGAATTCCGAAGGTCACCGCGAAAACATTTTGAATCCCGACTTCCGTGAACTCGGCGTCGGCTACGCGTACGAAGATTATTCGACGTATCATCATTACTGGGTTCAACTTTTCCGCGGGTGATTGACGTGAAAAAATTTCTGGCGGTCGTCGCGATAATTTTCTTCGTCGCCGCAGTCAACGCAACGGCTTCGGCACAAAAAATTGTCGCGACGCAAATATCAACGGCGCGTTGGTCAAAGGACGTTGATCCGAAAAAATTCGCGGCTGAAGTCTTGCGCTTGACAAACGTCGAACGAGCCAAAGTCGGCGCACAACCGCTCAAAGCCTCCAAAGACTTGACGGCAAGCGCGCTGATTCGGGCAATGGAGTTGCCGCAAAAATTCAGCCACACGCGCCCGAACGGTTACAATTTCGATTCAGCTTTCGTCACGGGCAAAGGTCACGTTATCGGCGAAAATTTGGCGGGCGGTCAGAAAACTCCTCAAGAAGTCGTGCAAGCGTGGATGGATTCGCCCGGTCACCGCAAAAACATGTTGAGCAAAAATTTCAGCGAACTCGGCGTTGTCTACTACTACCAACCGAACTCGAAATATAAACATTACTGGGTTCAGCACTTCCGCGGCTGAATTCCCGTCGACCGAAAGGTCGGCGATTTTTTTTGCGGGCGTTGAACTTTGTCGTGGCAACCGTAACTTCAACGGCGGGATTTTTTGTTGCGACGGCGAAATTCGCCTGCACAAAACTTTTGCGAGGCGATTTCATGCGACGACAAAAATATTTGACGCTGTCGGCAATGATTGCTTACATCACGTTTATCAACATGTTCGTGCCGCTGTCGACGGACGTCTATTTGCCCGCGCTGCCGCAAATGGGAAATTACTTTTCGGCAAGCGAATTTCTCGTCGGCTTGACGTTGACGATATTTTTTTTCGTGTTCGCGGTGAGCATGATTCTGTTCGGACCGTTGAGCGATAAATTCGGTCGGCGACCGATTTTGATTTTCGGCGCGGCGATTTACACGTTGGCATCTTTGACGTGCGCGACGGCGGCGGACATTTACCTGTTGCTCGTCGGCAGATTTTTTCAAGCGGTCGGTTCGGGCGCGGTAATAACGGTCTCGACGGCGGTCATCAAAGATTGTTTTCGCGGGCGCGTCATGACGAAAATCTTGGCGATAACTCAAGCTTTGGGCGTCATTGCACCGATGGCGGCACCTTTAATCGGCGGCGTGATTTTGACGTTCACCTCGTGGCGCGGCTCGTTTTGGTTGCTGACATTTTTGGGCGCGGTGAATTTAATCGTCGCGTTTCTGTTCTGCGAAACGTTGCCCGAACACAAACGTTATCGCGGTGACATTTTGCATTCGTTGACGTTGTTAATCGCCGTCGGACGCAAGAAATATTTCATGTCGGTTTTGATGATGTTCGCGATTTTGTCGACGCCGTACATGGCATATTTGAGCGCGTCGAGTTTCATTTACGTCGAACAATTTTCGTTGACGGCTCAACAGTACAGCTACTTTTTCGCGGTGAATTCGGCGGCGGCAATCGCGGGACCGATTCTGTACCTCAAGCTCAAAGACGTCATGTCGAACGTCGGCTTGCTTCGGCTGTATTACTTCGTTGCGGCGGCAAGCGGCGTGTTGGTCTTGACGGTCGGCAATTCGGCGGCGTGGACATTCCTGTTGAGTTTCCTGCCGTTCACGGTGATTGGCGCGGTCGCCCGCCCGTTCGCAATGGAAATTCTGTTGCACGAGGCAAAAGACAACGTCGGCACGGCGTCAAGCGTGATAAATTTCATCCCGACGCTTTTCGGCAGCCTGGGCATGATGTTGGGCACGTTGCCTTGGTCGAACTTCGTCGACGGGCTTGGCATGATAATTTCGCTTTCGACGGTCGGATCAATCGCGCTGTGGCTGTTGATTTGTCGCGGAGTTTTCGGTTACGCGTCGACAAATGCAAGCGACGTGACTTGACTTCGTCGACGGCTTAAATGCGACAATTCGGCAACCGTCGACAAATGCGGGCGACTTGAAATTTCTTACATGCAATATTCAGCCGCATGATTTATCATCAGCGCGGTTTAAAAATTTTTAATTGCGTTTCTGAAAGGAGTTTTTAACTTGAACACGACGCACAAACATCAACGCAAGCAACTGCTTACGGCAGGTCTGACCGCACTCCTGTTTATGAGCAACGGGGGGGGGTATTGTGTCACGCTGAAGACGTAACGCCGGCAACTCCATCCGAAAACGAAATCACCGTCAACGACAACGGCTATGTCATCAACGGCACGACAACTCCTTTCGCAAGCAATTACGGTTATTTTTACGGCGGCGGCAACGAAACCAATTACGAAGCCGCCTTCGACAACCTGTTGCAGATTTACGGCGGCACGTTTGAAGCGATTTTCGGCGGCATGTCGTGGATTAACGCCAACAACAATTTCATCGTCATCAACAACGGCACAATCAATGGCGGCGCGGTCGGCGGCGTGTCGATTTATTACGGCAACGGATATTTCGGCGACGTGTTCGGCAACCACGTCATGGTCAACGACGGCAAAGTCGGCTACGTCTCCGGCGGCGAAATCGCTTACGCTTATCGGACGGACGGCACGGCTCCGACGGACTTCGCGGAAGCTTTGAGCAACGTTCACGACAACGAAGTTTTCATACACGGCGGCGAAATTTCAAACGGCATTGTCGGCGGCTCGGCTCTCGGCGGCAACGCTTACGGCAACAAAATTTATCTCGTCGGCGGCAAAGTTTCGGGCGACGTTATCGGCGGCAAGTCTTTGAGCGGTCTTGCACAGGGCAACGAAATCAACATCAACGGGGCAATCGATTTAAGCGCGGCGAATTTGATCGGCGGCAAAGTCGGCGACAACGTTTCTCCGTCGGGCAACAAGCTCAACGTCAACACTTGGAACGTCACGGCGCAATCCGTCGACGGCTTTGAATTTATCAACTTCAACAACCCGCTGACCGTCGGCACGGGCTTGACCGTCACGGGCACGACGAATCTTTACGGCGGGCTTAACAATATCGGCATTCTTTTGCGCGGCGACTCGAACATCGGTACGGGTGACGCGCTTAATTTGATTTACGCGAACAACGGCATCAACTTCAACGACATGTCGGGCTTGGCTTCAAGTGCCGACATGATTACGGGCGACAACACATATCTGACGACCTTGAGCAAGGGCGCGACTTTCGAGTACGCTCTTGCTCTTTCTTTGTCTGCGGACGGCAAAAGCGTGACGGGGCTCGTCGGACAAAACGTCGGCTTCGACGACGCAGCCGGCACGACAAGCAAAGCGCAACTTGCCAATGTCGTTCCGATTAACGAAGGCACGAACGTTTTGATTGACGGCTTCAACGACTTTGTCGGCAGCAACATCGCCGAAGACGACGAAGGTTATTTCACCGACAAAGCGCAGGCGGCCGAAGAAGTTCGCGAACAACACGGCTTCGAGATTTTCGGCAATGTCGGTTACGGCAAGTTGCGCACGAAGACGGGCGACGGCGGACATTTGAATACCGAAACCGCCAACTTCGACTTGGGACTTGCGCGCACGTACGACAGCCCGTCGGGTCGCTGGACGATCGCGCCTGTTTTCGAGCACGGCAAAGGCAATTACGACGCGGTTTTGTCGAACGGCATTCACGGCGTCGGCGACACGAAATATTACGCGGGCGGTCTTATCGGGCGCAGGATGACCGATTCGGGCTTTTACGTAGAGATGAGTGCACGTTTCGGACGCACGAAAAACGATTTCGCCTCGAACGATTTCATTTACCGCAACGAACCGATTCGTGCGACGTATCACACTTCCGCGCCGATTTTCGCGGGACACGTTCGCATCGGCAAAGCTCTGCGCATGAACAGAAGTAACCTGCTGGACATCTACGGCATTTATGCGTACACGCGTCAAGGCGGCACGAGCGCGACGTTGTCCACGGGCGAGCCGTACAAGTTCAGTTCCGTCACGTCGAGCAGATTGCGCTTGGGCTACCGCATGACGACGCGCACAAGCAAAATCAGCCGCATTTACACGGGTCTTGCTTACCAATACGAAAACACTTCCGATTCCGAGACGCGGGCTTTCGACGGCGACGGTAACTATTGGTCACTGCCGAGCGCGGGCTCCAAAGGCTCAA
>JAFVBP010000304.1 GCA_017479925.1 Selenomonadaceae bacterium
GACGTGCGACCGCCCGGGGTTTTTCGCGTGATGCGAAAATCCCGGGTCAAAGCGCCTTTCTTTTGGTTACTTTTCTTTGGCGCTGTCAAAGAAAAGTAACACAACGCACGCATTGCCAACGTCGTTTATCTTGACCGCGACAGAAAAATCGTCAACAAGTCACCGCACGACATTGACAACTGAAACGCTCAACGAGCAATCGCGGAAAAGTTGAACGTTACTTTTCTTTTGACGCAACGCAACTGAAGCGTCGACATTACGCATTAAGCATTGAAAAAACCGCCCGTCGATTAATCGGCAGGCGGCAATTTTTTTGGTTACGTCGGTTATTGTTGATATTTGAGTTTGAGCGCGGCGGCAACGAATTCGCGGAACAGCGGGTGTGCGTGATTCGGGCGCGACTTTAATTCCGGGTGAAATTGGCAGCCGACAAACCACGGGTGCAAATCACGGCTCAATTCGACAATCTCAACGAGGCTGTCGTCGGGCAAAACTCCCGCGATAATCATGCCGTGTTCGCTCAAAATGTCGCGGAATTTGTTATTGAACTCAAAACGGTGGCGGTGACGTTCGCTGATTTGTTCGACGCCGTAAGCTTGCGCGGTGTGCGTGTCGGGCTGAACTTTGCACGGGTACGCGCCCAATCGCATCGTGCCGCCTTTTTCGGTGACGTTCAACTGTGAATCCATAAGCGCAATCACGGGATGTTCGGTGTCGGGATTGAATTCGGTCGAATTGGCGTCGCTGAAACCGCAAACGTTTCGGGCGAACTCGATAACCGCGCATTGCATACCGAGGCACAGTCCCAAAAACGGAATCTTGTTGACGCGGGCGAAGTTAATCGCTTTGATTTTGCCTTCGACGCCGCGGTCACCGAAACCGCCGGGCACGAGAATTCCGCGACAACCGCTGAAAGCTTCTTCCAAGTCGACGTCGGGGCACTCAATTTTTTCCGCGTTGACGAAACTGATTTTGACTTTGGTCGAATGTTCAATGCCCGCGTGATGCAGTGCTTCGACGACGGAAATGTACGCGTCAGGCAATTCGACGTATTTGCCGACGAGCGCGATTTTAACCGAACGTTCGGGGTGATTTATCTTGTGAACCATCTTGCGCCACTCGTCGAGTTTCGGCGGTGCTTGCGGCAAGTTCAATTTTTCGAGGACAATTTTGTCGAGACCTTCGCTCTCCATGATGAGCGGCACTTCGTAAATCGTCGAGGCGGTGCGATTTTCGATAACGGCGTTTTCGTCCACGTCGCAGAACAGCGCGATTTTTTTCTTGAGGTCGCGGGTTATCGGGTAATCCGTGCGGCAAACCAAAATGTCGGGCTGAATGCCGATAGCGCGAAGTTCTTTGACGCTGTGTTGTGTCGGCTTCGTTTTGAGTTCGCCCGCCGCGCCAATGTACGGCAACAGCGTCACGTGAATATAAAGCGCGTCGTTTTTGCCGACTTCCTTTTTGACTTGACGAATCGCTTCCAGAAACGGCAGGCTTTCAATGTCGCCGACCGTGCCGCCGACTTCGGTGATGACAACGTCCGCAGAATCTTTTTCGGCGACGGCGTAAACGCGGGCTTTAATTTCGTTGGTGACGTGCGGAATGACTTGCACCGTCGAGCCGAGGTAATCGCCTTTGCGCTCCTTGTTGAGCACCGACCAATAAACTTTGCCCGTCGTCGTGTTGGAGTGGCGGCTCAAGTTGATGTCGATAAAGCGTTCGTAGTGCCCCAAGTCGAGATCGGTTTCCGCGCCGTCGTCGGTAACGAAAACTTCGCCGTGCTGATACGGGCTCATTGTGCCCGGGTCGATGTTGATGTACGGGTCAAACTTTTGAATCGTGACTTTCAGACCGCGACTTTTGAGCAATCTGCCGAGCGACGCGGCGGTAATTCCTTTGCCGAGCGACGAGACTACTCCGCCCGTCACGAAAATGTACTTTGCCAATGTGGACCCTCCTCGTGAAATGTTTTTATGGAATATTTGCTGCAAACTTTTGATGTCGGAGTTGATTGGCGTGTCTCAAAAATTTCACCGCTTGATTGATTCTGCCAACGCGACATTTTTCCTGCGCGAACGAAAAAAATCGCCGCCACAAACGAATTGCCGTCGCCGTGACAATTACGCATTTCGCATTACGCATTGCGCATTAAAAAAACTCCCCGACCGAAGCCGAGGAGCCGTGTATTTCGTTGAAATTTTTCGTTGAAAGATGTTGCTCAGAAGAACCAGCTCACGCGTCCGAAGAACGTTCTGGTTTTCTCTTTGGTGTCGAGGGTTTTGCCCGTGAAGTAGTTGATCTGAGTGTAGGTGTTCGCCAAAGGCGCCCAGCTGACATAGATGTCGACGCCTCTTTTGTTGGTGGTATCCCACACGTCGTAAGTCGGAGCGAACGAGACGTTTTGACCGACATAGCGGTAAGCTGCACCGATGCCCCACGAGCCGGCGTCTTTGCGATCGGCGCCCTTGTAGTCGAGGCTGACGTTGTAAGCTTTCGAGAACTCGTCGGCTTTCTGGTTTTTCGCGAATGCGCCCGCGAGCGTCACGTTGCCGCCGAAGTTGTAGCTTGCGCCGACCGCCCAGATGTTGGCGTTTTTGTCGGAGTTACGCTTGTTGCTCTTCAAATAGCCGGGCAGTTTGCCGAGGTCGTCACTGCGGAAGTGATGATAGCCCGCGCCGATGAAGAAATTGTCGCGGCTGCCGTACATGAGTTCGATGCCCTGGTAGCTCGCCGCCGCGTCGTCGAGGCTCAAGGTGTCGCCCGTCGCAAGGTGATACACGTATTTGTAACCGCCGCGATCCAAGTCGACGTTGGCATTTTCCAAGTTCCAACGACCTGCCGCAACAGCAACTTTGAATTTGTCGCCGTAAGTGACTTTCGCGCCGCTGAAGAAATCATCCATGACCAGACCGTCGTCAACGTCGGTGTAGAAAGGCATCTTGCCGAGGTTGATTTGCAGTTTGCCGTAGGTGCCTTCCGCGTAGCCGTAGGTGAGTTTGAAGTTGCCGCTGGTGTCGCGACGCATGTCGGCGGTTGCCGTCATACGAGCTTTGAGTTTCCAGTTGTTATTGACCGTTGCTGTCGGGAACAAACGCATTTGCAACTGGTTTTTGATGGACTTGTCTTTGCCGCCGCCTTTGATATCCTCTCTCGTGTTCCAGTAACGGTAACGCAATTCGCCCGTCCACACGACTTTATCGGCGTACTTTTCGAGTTCGTCAACGCGAACGCCGAGTGCTTCGAGTTCATCACGGAATTCAGCCGCGAGACGATCGAGTTCGGCTTTGGTGACGCCGGTCGGGTTCTTCGCCATTGCTTTGGCAATCATCTGCGCCATTTCGTAACGGGTGATGTTGCGGTCGCCGCGGAAGGTGTTGTCGCCGTAACCTTCGATGATGCCCTGCGAAGCAAGTTTGGCAATCGAGTCATATGCCCAGTGACCCTGAGGCACGTCGCTGAAGGGATTGGCTGCCGCCGCGAATGTGGTTGTGCTTGCACCGACGACGAAGGCCGCCGCCACTGCCGCTGCTACTGTTTTCTTCATGATGAAGACCTCCAATAATTCAAGCGATGAATGCATGTCGGCTTGCAAAAGTCGCTTCGGAGGCTTCAAAAATTGAGTGGCCGTGTTTCCTCAAGTCGTCCGACTCCGTAAGCGATTTTCTTAAGCCGCGCAGAATATAGCACAGCCCGAAAAATTTTTCAACAAAAATTTTTCGGGCGACCGACGAAGTGAAATTGGCGCGTCAGTTCGACACCGCTTTATAAAGTCCGTTGAGTACGAGAGCCGCCTCGTAACGGGTCATGTTTTTGTCGCCGCGAAAAGTGCCGTCGCCGTAACCTTCCATGACTTTCAGCGTGCCCATCAAGTTGACGGCTTTGGCTGCCCAATGGTCGTCGGGCACGTCACGGAAAATGTTCGACACGATGAGCATGTTGTCTTTAACTTTGGTGTAGACTTGCGAACAAATCAGGGCAATTTCAAAGCGCGTGATGTTTTTGTCGCTCGACGAATCTTCGACAAGTTTTTTTGCGGCGGCGGTCGAGTTCGGAGAAACTTTCACCAACAGATTGCCGGCCATCTTCGCAAATTCGGTGCAGGTGACGGCTTTATCGCCGCGAAAAGTGCCGTCGGAGTAGCCTTCGACGATGCCCGCGTCCGACATTGCCGTGACTGCGCGATTTGCCCAATGATTCAGCGGAATATCGGTAAATGCCGCCGCCGACACGAAACTTGACGATGCGGTCAAAACCGCTGCCGTCGCCAACGTCGTCAAAAATTTTTTCATGGTGAAGACCTCCAAACGCGAAATTTATGTGATTCGTCCAAATCGCCCAAAGTTTAGCACGCGCTCAAGTAAACGTCGATAAAAATATTTCGCACGGTCGGTTGAAAGCAACAATCATATCGCAACGTGTGACGTTTTTGCCGTGAAAGTCGACGTTTGAATTTCCGCGACGATTAAATCTGCCATCGACGATAATTTTCAGCGTCACTTTTTCGGCGCGACGCTTGCTTGATAAGACATTGACGCTTTATAATTCGAGCGAAAAATTTTTGCATAGGAGTTGACACAATGGCAAATTACACGACGACGACACCCGATTGGGCGGTCTCGAATCAATCGGCGGTCATGAGCGGCATCGAAGGCATCAAAGACACGACCGTCGGCAACATCAATCCCGCGTTCACGTCGGGCGCGTTCAAGCCGAAACGTCGCATGACGCTTACCGAAGACGAACTTGTTGACGGCGTCACACGCGGCGACAGAATGATTCTTTCGCGGGCAATAACTTTAATCGAAAGCAACAGCCCGAAACATTTCGCCAAAGCGCAACGAGTTTTGCAACGCTTACTTCCGCGCACGGGCAAGGCTTTGCGAATCGGCATAACGGGCGTGCCCGGTGCAGGCAAGTCGACGCTGATTGAGGCGTTCGGCAACATGCTTTGCGACGACGGGCACAAAGTCGCGGTGCTGTCGATTGACCCGACAAGTTCAATCACGAAAGGTTCAATCCTCGGCGACAAGACGCGAATGGGCACGTTGAGCCGCCGCGACGAAGCGTTTATTCGTCCCAGTCCCGCGGGCGGAACGTTGGGCGGTGTCGCTCGCAAAAGCCGCGAAACAATGTTGATGTGCGAAGCGGCGGGCTACGACGTGATTTTGATTGAAACCGTCGGCGTCGGGCAATCCGAAACTACCGTGCGTTCAATGGTTGATTTTTTCATGCTCGTTGTCTTGACGGGCGCGGGCGACGACCTGCAAGGCATCAAAAAAGGCATCATGGAGCTTGCTGACGCGATTGTCGTCAACAAAGCTGACGGCGATAACCTTGTGCGCGCAAAAGTCACACGCGGCGAATACGAACGCATCACCGAATTTATCCGACCCGCGACGGAAGGTTGGCCGACTCACGCCTACCTTGCCAGTGCCGTCACGAAAATGGGCTTGTCCGAACTGTGGGACGTTATCAAGCTGTTCAAGCAGACGACCGAATCAAGCGGCGTTTTCCAACGGCGGCGCGATTCGCAACTGCTTGACTGGATGCACGCGATGATTGATGAGCACCTGCACAATTTATTTTTCGGCGACGCGGTAATCAACGGTCGTATGCCCGAAATCAAAGACGCGGTTTTGAACGGAGTCATTTCGCCGACGCAAGCCGTTGCCGAGCTGGTTAAAATGTTCGACATTGCGCGGGCGGCTCAAAAGAAAGTTGACCTGTTCAACGCGTGACGCAGCGGAGGTTTTTTCATGGTTGAATTGATTATCGGGCGAGCCGGTGTCGGCAAAACTTTCGCCTGCTTGGAGCGTGCAAAAAAAATTTTGGCGACCGACCCGCTCAAAACCGAAATAATTTTTCTGTTGCCCGCGTACCAAACTTATCGCGCCGAACTCGAACTTGCGGACTTGACGGGCGGCGCAGTCAACACACGCATGAACAGTTTCAGCCGCTTCGCACGACAAATTCTCGACGAAACGGGCGGCGGACTTGCCGTGCGCATTTCCGACATCGGGCGACGGTTGCTGTTGAGAAAAATTTTACTGCGGCGCGACAAGGCTCACGACTTGAAATATTTCGTGCGGGCGGCAAAACAGCGCGGTTTCACTGAACTTTTGGCGGACGAACTCAAAGAACTTCGCACGTATTCAATCGACGCGGACAAACTTTCGCAAGCCGCCGACGCCGTTTCCGACGCCGAACTCAAAGACAAATTGCGCGACCTGTCGACGCTGTCGGAAGATTTTCGCACGGCTTTGTCGGACAAACTCACCGACGACGAAAATTTGTTGGCGCGGGCGACGGAAATGTTGGCTCAGTCACCGACAATTTCAAGCGCGGAGATTTTCGTCGACGGATTCATATTTTTTGACCCGCAACAGCGAAATTTCCTGCGGCAACTGTTCAAATGCGCCCGAAACGTTCATGTCACCTTGCCGATGGACACCGATTTAAACAGCCGCGAAAACGTTTCGGAAATCGGGCTGTTCAATCGTGCGTTCGAGACGTTCAAAACCTTGCGCACTTTGGCGGACGAAGTCAACGTTAAATACAAAATCACGCGACTTGACGACCCGCGCAGGTTCAAAGCCGACACGCTGAAAATTTTGGAAAGCCGACTGTTTGAACGCAAGACCAAAACTTTCGGCGGACGCGACGGGCTGAAATTCGTCGAGGCAGTCAACAGCCGTGCGGAAGTCGAAGCCGTTGCGCGTGAAATTCTTCGGCTCGTCAAGCAAGGTTATCGCCTGCGCGAAATCGGAATTCTCGTGCGTGACGAAACTTATTTCGCGCTCATCAAACCGATATTCGAGTTGCACGCGTTGCCGTTTTTCGCGGACAGAAAACGCCCCGCAAGTCATCACCCGTTGGCGGAACTGTGTCGTTCGGCGTTGGAAGTTTCGCGAACTTGGCGGCGCGAACCGATTTTCCGTTGCCTGCGGACGGGCTTTTTCGACGCGGAAACTTCCGATGTCGATCTGCTGGAAAATTACGTTGTCGAATTCGGACTTCGCGGTTTGTCGAAGTGGCAAAGCACGTGGAATTTTCGCCGCGTCAAAAATTTGGACGAACCGCTCAAACCCGCCACAGACGACGAAGTCAAATTGCTCAACAAAATCAACGCCGTTCGCAAAAAAGTTTCCGCGCCGCTGGTCAAATTCGCCGAAAGAATCAAAGCCGCCGACGGTGACGTTGTCGAAATGACGACCGCGCTGTTCAGGTTGCTTGAAGATCTG
The DNA here is from genome assembly GCA_017479925.1 of Selenomonadaceae bacterium. GTDB lineage: Bacteria > Bacillota > Negativicutes > Selenomonadales > Selenomonadaceae > Quinella. The sequence goes on from JAFVBP010000304.1 coordinate 7,242, forward strand.
CACGTGCACGAAAAACTTGCCGAATGGTCACGCGCCGAAGAACTTCGCGGCAATTTGGCGCAGGCTCGCGAACACGAAAAAATTTGGGACGACGCGGTCAATCTGCTTGAACAGGTCGTTGACGCGCTCGGCGACGAACCAATCACGCGCACTGAATTTGAATCGATAATCACGGACGGGCTTGACGCGCTGGAAATGTCGCTGATTCCGCCCGGTCTTGACGAAGTGACGGTTGCAAACTTCGATCAAAATTCGTTGCAGAATTCGCGGGCAATTTTCGTGTTGGGTTTCAGCGACGACAACTTTCCGCGCAAATTCGCCGAAAAAAATTTGCTCGACGACGCGGACAGAATTCGCCTCAACGACGCGCACTTTGAAATTTCGCTCGGCGGACACGAACAGATTTTGGCGGAAAAATTCCTGATTTATCGCGGGCTTAATTCGGCGCGTGAACTTTTGTGGCTGTCGTGGCCGATTGCCGACAACGAAGGCAAAAAAATTGCCCCGTCAACTTTGGTGACGAGGTTGCAAAAAATTTTCCCGAACGTCGCGACGGAAACAATCCCGCTCGACGTGCTTGCGAATCTTGGCAGCGAAATTGAATTCGCCGTGCCCGAAAAAGTTTTGTCGCCCGACGTTGCCCGAAAACTTTACGCATCCGAAAAAGTTTTTCGCGCTTCGGTCAGCAAGGTCGAAAAGTTCAACGAATGCCCGTTTAAATTTTTCGCTGAACACGGTTTGCGTCTCGACGAACGCGCCGAGTACAAAGTTCAAACGCCCGACATCGGCAACATTTTGCACGCGGTGATGAGCCGTTTCGGGCGCGAACTCAAAGCCGAAAATCGTGCGTGGTCGTCGATTGGCGGCGACGAACTTCAAACTCGCGTCGAAAAAATTCTGTCCGACGTGTTGCCCAACGTCCACAACAAAATCATGTCAAGCACGAAAACTTTGGAGCACCGCCGTCAACGCATAAAAAATGTCGCCGTCGAATCGTTGTCGCGGCTGATTGAACTCGACAAAGTCAGCGACTTCAGCCCGACGGTTTTTGAGGCACCGTTCGACGAAGGCGACACGCGAACCGTCGGCGACACGACGCTTGACTTGAGCGGGCGAATCGACCGTATCGACTTGAGCGGCGACGGCAAATATTTCCTGATTGTCGATTACAAGTCGGGCAACGCGGCGTTGAAACTCGAAAAAATTTTCCGCGGCTTGAGTTTGCAACTTGCCGTTTACCTGAACGCGGCGAAAAATCTGCCCGAAGTCAGCGGTCGCGAAGGCGTCGCAATGCTTTACTGCATGTTGCGAATTCCGAATTCACGCGGCTTGACCGACAAAGAGGCGTCCGAAAACGCCGTCAAAGAACTCAAAATGCCCGGCTTGATTCGCGTCGACACTCAAGACGCCGTCGACCCGACGGGCAACTTTGTCGAATTTAAGACGCGCAAAGACTTCAGCAACTTGATGACTCGCGACGAACTCAAGACGATTGTCGCTTACGCCGAAAAGGTTTTGAACGCGACCGCCGCGAAAATTCTTGACGGTTGCATTGACGTTAAGCCCGCCGAAAAAATTTCCGAAAGCGGCGACGCCTGCAAATATTGCGTGTTCGGCGCGTTGTGCGATTTCGACCGCTCCGTCAACGAAACGACGCCGCCCGTCAAAGACGATCGCAACGCAATTCTTGCGATGATGGCGAAAGCACTCAACGACTAACGTGCCGCAAAAATTCTTCGTCATCAATACGCGAACTTTCAACGGCGCGACGAATAGCCGCGGACATAACGTCAGCCGACAGCGTGCCAATCATGTTTAAATCTGCGCGCACGTCACCAATCGACGCCGCGTAAATCGTATCGCCGTCAAAAGTCAAGCCGACGGGTTTAATCGAGCGTGCGTAAGCGTTTCGCGTCATTGAAGCGATTTTCGTCAACTGCGCCTTGTCGAAATTCGCGTTGGTGATGATTATTCCAATCGTCGTGTTTGTGCGTGAAGGCGGTTGCGTCGTGAGCTTGTAAAGTTCCGCGCACGAATCCAAAAAATTTTTTCTGTCGTCGGTCAACAGGCCGGCGATTTTTTGTCCCGTGCGTTCGTCGAAAATGTCACCGACCGCGTTGACGACGACAATCGCGGCAATTTTCACGTCGCCGAATTGAACGGCGTAAATGCCGAGTCCCGACTTTTGCGCACGCGACATGCCGCCGAATTTGCCGACCGTTGCGCCCGTGCCCGCACCGAAGTTGCCCGAAATTATTTCACCGCGCTTGAAAGCCGAATCACACGCCGCGTAAGCCATTGCCGAATCGGGACGACGCGTCGCACTGCCGTAAGTCAAATCGTAAATGCAACTTTGCACGACAATCGGGACGAGAATTCCGCCCGTGTCAAAGCCGATGTGATGTTCTTCGAGCCAACGCGTGACGCCGTCCGATGCCGCCAAACCGTAAGCCGAGCCGCCCGACATGACAATCGCGTTGACGGGCGTGGGAGCCGTCGTCGGCAACAGCACGGGCGTTTCACGAGCCGCGGGACCGCCGCCGCTGATATCGACGCCGACAAGTGCACCCTTCGGGAAAATCGCGACGGTGACGCCGGTTTTCGCCGTGTCGTCCTGCGCGTTGCCGAAGCAAACGTTATCGAAAGCGTGCAAATTTATTTCGTTCATGACGTGACCTCCGAAAAGCAACGGTAACCGGCCGTCACGGATGACGGCCGCGCCCGCAGTTGAAACAGGATGTTTCACCTGCGGGCACAAGCGATACGTGGTACCGACAACATTTATTAAACAAACGACTAACGCTCTCCGCGCAGGAGTGCCCTTTCTTTTTGCTACTTTTTCTTTGGGCACGCAAAGAAAAAGTAGATCCTGCAAACTCAAATTCACGAATTGACCGAATCAACGCAAAGACGTTCTTCATGACTGGCAAAGGCGTTGTGTGCGTGAATCGACTCGAAATTTTCACACTCGACGGCGAAGGACGCAAGATTGTCGACGTTCCGCAAAGTCAAGACCGTATCGCGCAAAATGTCTTCGACGAATTTCGGATTTCGATAAGCCGCCTCGGTGACGAATTTTTCATCTTCGCGCTTGAGCAA
>JAFVBP010000305.1 GCA_017479925.1 Selenomonadaceae bacterium
CGGAATAACGCGGGTCGTTGAAACGCCGCTTGCCGTTTGTCATGGCGCGTTTGAACGGGACGGGCTCCGTTGTGACGCTGAATTTAATATTCGACATAACCGGGATAGTCGTCGACATGACCGATGATTTCAAGTTCGCCGTGAAAACAGTTGAGCGGGTCATTCGGAAATGCAATATCCGGGTCGTTCAATCGCGGGTCGCGGTAAACGAAAGCTGATTCTTCGGGGTCGTAAACAACGACGTATTCGGGCGTGTCGTGAATGTCGTTGGGGTTGAAATTCGGGTTTTTAAGCATGTCGCCTTCGAAGATTTCACGACCGTTTTTGTCGACGATGCCGCTGCCGAGTTCACCGTTGACGGTCTCGATTTTGGTCGTCATGAGCCCCGTGACGGGGTCAAGCACGCGCTGACGGATTGAGTGTTTCATTGTTGAGCCTCCTTAAGTTTGCAGTCGCTTATTCGGACGTTGGGGAAAAGATGAGCAACGTATTCGGCAATGTCGTCGACAATCGTGTCGCCTTCGTAAACTTCGCGCCCGTCGCAATCAAAGCCGACAAGTTGAGCGATAGAATTTTCGTTGACGGGAATAGTCTCCGCCGCCGAACAGTTGCCCGTCGCAATAGCGAAACGAATTTCGCCGCTTGAACGAATTCGCTTTTTCGTCAACAAGCCGAAAACGAAATGTCCGGCCATGTCGCGCCCGCGAAATTTAATCGGTCGTTTCATGTGAATTCCTCCGTATGAAAAGCGTTCGGGCGACGGTGGACTTTTTATCCGTTTACGTGCAAAGGCAGTTGTTTCGGAGCCGCCGCCCGTTCGCTGTGTTGACGTTAAGCCGTTTCGACTTTGAAGTCGTCGGGCAAGATTTGTGCGCGCATGTCGGCAAGCACTTCGCCCGTGTCGGCGACGCAAACCGTGCCGTCGTCGGCAACCGTGAGGCGTTTCTTCAAGCCCGCCCAGTCCGCCGCTTCGGTCGTCTTGACTTTGACGAGTTCGGCGTCGATATTTCGGGCAAGTTCAATCAGCGCGGGGTTGTCTTTGTTGACGCGTTCGCCGCCGAGGTAGAAAATCGGTTGACGTTTGTGGAAACTCAACGTGCCGCTCGGCAATTCAAGACTGCGTTTTTTGCCCGTGATGTTGGCTTCGGCATAGCGGCGAAGTTCGCGGGTCAAGCATTCGAGTTCGGAAAGCGGTGCGGTGATTTCTTCGTCGCAGATGTCCTTCGCGCGGGCGATTTTGGCTTCGTAGTGCGCTTTGAGTTGTTCGCAACGGTCACGAGCGGCGTCAATCTGCGCGTTGAGTTCGCGAACACGTTCAAGCATTTGTTCGACTTCGACAATCGAAAGTTCGCGTTCAACTTGGACAAGTTCAAGCATTGGTCACAGCTCCTTTGAGTTTGAGCGCGTGAATTTTTTCGGGACGGTCGTAAATTTCGGCGGTGTACTCCTGTTCGAGTTCGTCAAGCAGGATGTCGCCTTCGTAGACTTCCGCGCCTTCACGGTCAAAGCCGACGAGCTGAGCGATTGAATCTTCGTCGACGGGATAATCGATGTGTACGTGGTTTTTTTCTTGGCGTTTAATCCAGCAACGGCGACGGGCGGGTTCCTCTTC
>JAFVBP010000306.1 GCA_017479925.1 Selenomonadaceae bacterium
AAACGTCAATCGAAAACGCCCGCGAAATGCTTGCGTCGGCGGAAACTTTCAAACGTCGGCTCCTTGCGTAACGGTCGGCTTTGTGGCAAAATATTTCAAACAATTTCGGAGGTATCGTCAATGAACGTGGCAATTATCGGCGCAGGATTCATCGCCGCGAAGATGGCTCGAACCGTCGCCGCACTCGACGAAACCGAACTTTACGCCGCAGCTTCACGAACGCTCGACAAAGCACGGGCATTCGCGGACAAATTCGGCGTTCAAAAAGCTTACGGCTCCTATGACGAACTGCTTGCGGACGGCGCGGTCGATTTGGTTTACGTGGCGTTGCCGCATTCGCATCATCACGAGTGGACGATTAAAGCTTTGCGGGCGGGCAAACACGTCCTTTGCGAAAAACCGCTTGCCGTCAATGCCGCTCAAGCTCAGGAAATGATTTCACTTGCCGAAGCGAAAAATCTTTTGCTTGCCGAGGCAATGTGGACGCGTTATCTGCCGTCGGCGAAAATTATCACCGACATCATTGCAAGCGGCGAAATTGGCGAACCGCTGACCGTTTCGGCGAACGTCGGCGACTGCAACTTCATGAACGACCGTTTGACCAATCCGAAACTTGCGGGCGGCTGTCTGCTTGATTTGACGGTCTACGCGCTCAATTTCTGCTCAATGGTTTTCGGCAACAACGTCAAACGAATCGCCGCGTCGATGATTCCGACTTCAACGGGCGTCGACGGACAAAACAACGTCATGCTCGAATACGACGGCGGAAAAATGGCAAGCATTTTCGCGACGATTTTCACCGTGACCGACAGGAGCGGCTTCGTTTACGGGCGCGAAGGTTTCATTCAGGCGCACGACGTTTTCAATCCCGAAAAAATTACGGTTTGCGGCGTCAACGGTTACAAGCATTTCGTCAAGCGTGAAATTGCCGTGCCCGCGCAGATTACCGGCTTTGAATACGAGTTGCGTGCCTGTCTTCGGGCGATTGAGTCGGGGCTGACCGAGTGTCCCGAAATGCCACACGCTGAAAGTTTGGCGATTATGAAACAGGCGGACGAGATTCGGCGACAATTCGGCATCGTTTATCCGTTTGAAAGGTGACGTCAGGTGAGCACAATTTTTGACAGAGACGAGATTAAACGCAACTTCGACGAATTTTTTTCGCTCTACGACGTGACGAAAGCCCGCATTCACGACATGTGCACGGCGAAGCTGATTCACACACACGCGGTGGCGGCGAATTGCGATTTCATTGCCGAACATCTGGGCTTGAACGAATACGACCGCGATTTGGCCTGGACTGTCGGCGAACTGCACGATTTTGCGCGTTTCGGGCAAGCCGTCGTCACGCACACTTTCCGCGACAACGACAGGTACAATCACGCGAAATTCGGGGCGCGCCTGCTTTTTAAACACGGCATGATTGAAGACATTATGCTTAACTTCGACGAGTTGAGCGAAGAAGACAAGCTTGTAATGGAAAAAGCGGTTTATCACCACAGCGATTTTAAATTGCCCG
>JAFVBP010000307.1 GCA_017479925.1 Selenomonadaceae bacterium
ACACCAATTGGATGCAACGTCACGTTGCTGCGTAATGCGTAATGACAACGTTTCGGTTGCAAGGCGATTGCGGATTACACCAATTGGATGCAACGTCACGTTGCTGCGTAATGCGTAATGACAACGTTTCGGTTGCAAGGCGATTGCGGATTACACCAATTGGATGCAACGTCACGTTGCTGCGTAATGCGTAATTCAAACGTCGTCATTGCGCACGAAAAAAGCACCCGTCACGGACAAAGTATCCGCAGGCGAGTGCCGATTTTTTTATGCCGCGTCAATGTGCGGCGGTTTGTGTGTCAGATGAAAGCTTGCTCGTCTTCGATTTCGTTCCAGTTGATGCCCAAAATTTTCGACAGCAGGTCGTCGGCGTTGTCGGCTTCGACGTCCGCAGACTTGAACGTTATCGCGAACAGATCTTCGGTGTCGTCGTCAAGCGATTTGTCTTCGGCTTGAGCGGCGGACTTCTGTTCTTCGGCGCGTTTTTCGCGGGCGGCGTCAAGGCGTTCTTTCTGGTCGGCGGACATTTTTTCGAGCGACGCGAAAAGTTTTTGATTGCCTTGGTCGTCAAACGAAATGCTCAGCTGCGAAAATTGCACGCCTTCGCCGAGATCTTTTTCGGACAGATCTTTGAGCGTGTTGGTCGCGTCTTTGACTTGACCCATGACATTGGCGGCGTACTCTTCGTCGTCAGCCATGCGTTCGAGTTCGTCGACGGTGAGCATGACGGAATATTCCTTCGTGCCGCCGACGGTTTGCGCCGCGTCGAGGTCGTTGGAGATGACGAAATCATAGTCGCCGTACTTCTTGCGCAGGTTTTCGAGGAAACCTTTCGCCTTGTCGGACAGCTTGCTTTCGTCGCCGATGCCGCCGCCCGATTGTTCGTCGACGGTGTCGCTTTTGAGTTTCGCCAACGCGTCGAGACCCGCGCTTGACAGTTCCACGGTCGTCGAATCGCCCGCGAAATTTTTGGCGGTGTCGTTGACGGAAGACTTGTTCGCGGTCGTCGAACGCTTGTCGAACGTCTTGAACTGCGTCAGATAATTGGTGTTGATTGTGTTCGCCATGATGGTTGCCTCCTTAACAAAAACATCATTCCGTTGGTTTGCGGCGATTATATCACAAAATTTTTCGCGGCAACACTGCGGACATTGTCGCGGGCAAAAAAATTTTCGTCACAGCCGATAGTCACGGCAAAAATTTCTGTTCGATTTCGTCAATAGCCAAAGCCGTCGACCAGAAATGTCCCTGCACGTTGGTGACGGGGAATTGTCTGATGAGTTCGCGAATCGCGGCGTTTTCGATGCCCTTGAGACAAACTTTCGTGCCGAGTTCAACCGACATTTCCGACAGGTGGCGAACGATTTGCAGGTTGCCCGACTTTTCGTCGCGGATGTCGGTGACGTAACTTTTTTCCAACTTGATGAAATCGGGCGACAGGTCACGCAAAAAATCAATCGACGCGACGCCGCTGCCGAAGTCGTCAATCAGGCACAGAATACCCTTGCGTTTGAGTGCACGAACAATCCGCCGCAGTATGTACGGCTCAATCCGTCGACAACTTTGCGTCAGTTCAAAGCACAAATTTTCGAGCGGGAAATTCGTCGCCGCCGAAATTTTGTCGATCTCCTCAATCAACAGGTCGTCGACAATCTGCGCGGGCGAAATGTTCACGCTCAAAATCAGCGCGGGATTTTTCGCGAGCAACCGACGTCCGTCTTCCATTGCGCGGCGAAGAATCCAGTAACCGAGTTCTTCAAACAGGAAATCGTTTTCGAGCACGGGCACGTAAGCCGACGGCGGCACGTTCCCGAAACGGTCGCTGTGCCAACAAAGCAACGCTTCAATCGACGTGAGCTTTTCGGTTTGCGCGTCGAAAATCGGCTGATACCGCAGTGAAAAATTTTCGCAATCGAGCAGGATACAGTTACGCACTTCGTCGAGCATTTCGAGCGATTCGTTGGCAGTATGACCGCGTGCGCCGTTGTAGTTGACGAGCTTGCCGTTGTGATAATTTTTCGAGTCGTTGAAGGCGAACATCAGGCAAGAATAAATCGTGTGTTCGTCGACGTTGCCGCCCGTGAACGAAAACATGCCGCCCGCGACGTTCAGAACTTGACGAACATTTTCGACGGGCAAACCGGCTTGCGCGGCGCGACGGAATTTTTCGTAACGCACGGCAACTTCTTCGGGCGACAGACTTTCGGTCAGGAAGGCGAATTTGGCACCGTCCATGCGATAAACGGCACCGTCCTGCCCGACGGCTTCTTGAAGGAACCACGCCGCTTCCTGCAAGACCGCGTTGCCGAAATTGTAGCCGTGTTCGTCGTTGATTTTGCCCATGTGAATAATTCCGCACAGCACGACGACGCATTTTTTCTTGAGTTCGACGGCGGCGGCAACGTCGCGGAAAAAACCGTAACGGTTGCGCAAAATCGTGACGGGGTCGGTGCTTTCGGTCAAGCCTTCGTTAATCATCACCGCGCCAATAAATTCAAGCTTGCCGTCCGCGTCAAAAATACTCGTGCCGACGTAGCGAATCGCGGCGTAGGAACCGTCTTTAAGCCGTGTGCGATAAGCCGAATCACAGCTTTTGGCGGAACCGTCGAGCAATTTTTTATGCATCCGCGTGTAACGAAAGCGATCTTCGGGGTGAATAAAATCCGACCAATCGATTTCGTCTGCGGGCACGTATTCGCCCGACAAACCGAAAAGTTCGGCGGCGGCGGGACTGTAACGGCACATTTTGCCTTGAGCGTCGCGAACGGTGACGAAATTGCCGCGTCCCAAAACCGTGAAGATGTCAAACCAGTCGTCGAGAAATTTTTTCCGCGAATTTTGTTTGTCCATGATGTCAGCTCCGTAATTCAATGCGTAATGCGCAATGCTTAATGCGTAATGACAACGACGCGGATTACACCAATTGTTCCGTCGCTTTTAAAGCGACCGTCACACGTCGATTGCGGGAACTTTTGCGCGCACGACAATCATCACCAACGCGAGACAGGCAAGACCCGTTCCGAGGGCAAGCCAACCGCTTTGCGTAATGCCGCCGACGAGGTACCCGACAACGCAACAGCTTGAGACCGTCAACACGTACGGCACCTGCGTCGAAACGTGATCGATGTGGTGACATTGCGCGCCCGCCGAAGCCAAAATCGTCGTGTCGGAAATCGGTGACGCGTGGTCGCCGCCGACGGAGCCTGCCAAAATCGCCGCAATGCAAATCACCAGCAAATTCGCCGCAGTTTCGGTCGGCAGGTTGACCAGCACGGAAATTGCAATCGGAATCAAAATGCCGAACGTGCCCCAACTTGTGCCCGTCGCGAACGCCAAAGCTATCGACACGAGGAAGAATATCACCGGCAGGAACATTGCAACCGAGGTGTGCTCTTGAACGATTGTGCCGACGTAGCCGCCCAAGTTCAGGTAATTTTCCGAGCAAATGCCCGACAGCGTCCAAGCCAAGCACAGTATGAAAATCGCGGGCACCATTGCTTTGAAGCCCGTCGAGTAACATTCGCAGTATTCGCTGAAGTTGACGACACGGCGCGGCAGGTACAGTGCCGAAATGAAAATCAGCGCGATAAACGAGCCGAGTGCCAACGCTTTTGAGGCGTCACAATCGGCAAAAGCGTCGCTAATCGACTTGCCGTCGTGAATTCCGCCCGTGTACAACATGCCGTAAATACACACGCCAATCAGCACAATCAGCGGCAGAATCAAATCGACAATCTTGCCGTTGCCGCCCGTCGATTGTTCTTCGGAAACGGCGTCTTTGTATTCGGCGGGAATCTCGAAGTGTTCGTTGTTTTGGCGAACGACCTTGCCCATTGTCGCGAAATCGCGTCCCGTGACGATGATAAACGCCATAAACAGCATCGTCAAAATCGCGTACAGGTTGAACGGTATCGTTTGCAGGAACAGTAAAAAGCCGTCAATCAGCGAACCTTCGGGCAGTGACGAACCGACAGCCGCCGCCCAACTTGAAACCGGCGCGATTATGCAAATCGGAGCTGCCGTCGCGTCGATGACGTAAGCGAGTTTTGCGCGGGCGATTTTGAATTTGTCGGTGACGGGGCGCATGATTGTCCCGACCGTGAGGCAGTTGAAGTAGTCGTCGATAAAAATCAACATGCCCAGAAATGCCGTCAAGCCGAGTGCACTTCGTTTGCCCGAAATGACCGAACGCGCCCATTCGCCGTAAGCACGCGTGGCACCCGACTTGCTGATTATTGCGACCAAAATTCCGAGGATGACCAAGAAGACCAGGATGTTCACGTTGCCGCCGACTTTTTCGCTCATGATGTCAAAAAACGTCACGATTGATTCCAGGAAGTTGCCGCCCGTGAACAGCATTGCGCCCGCGAAAATCCCGACAATCAGCGACGTGTAGACTTCCTTCGTGCAAAGTGCCAAGACTATCGTGATTATCGGCGGGAGCATTGACAGCGCAGAGTTCTCCATCAGAAAAATTGCCTCCCTTTGTGTAGTTAGTAGTTTGTAGTTAGGAGTTAGGAGTTATTCGTTGCCGTTCCAACTCCTAACTGCTAACTGCTAACTTCCAACTGTTTTTTATGCGCGCAGATTATAGCACGCGGCAACGTGAACTGCAATTCACAATGCTTTAGTCGGCGGCTTCGACGAATAACGGACAAAAAAATCACCGTTGCGTGATGAGCGCAGCGGCTTTTTTATGTCGACGCCCGTTCCAGCGCGACAAGATAATTTTCAATCATCGGCTTGATTTCGGCGACGGTCTTTGAGGCTTTGGCGTTGGCGTGATTGATTTGGTTGCGTTCGCGACGAATCTCGTAGTAGTCATGCAAAAATTTCAACGCGGTCGGCTCGTCAAAAGCAGTGCCGATAAGTCTTTGCCTGAACATTCTGCGATAAACTTGTTCGCGATTTTTCCAGTTGGTGTCGGATTTTTCAAACGGCTCAATTTCTTGTTGCGGCAAGGCGTTGCTGTTGATTTTGAACAGCTCGAAAAGTTTTTCTACGGGCAAATTTGCGACCAGTTTCGGAATTTGCCTGTAGTCAAGCGACTTAAGGAACTGCTGAAATTTTGGCTTGGGAGGCGTGTATCTGCTGCTGTCGTCGTAAACGGCTTGCACGGCAGCGAAGAAAACCGGAACGTTGTTTCTCAACACGCCGACTTTAATTTCGCCGTTGCAACAACGCTTGAAGGGAATTTCCGCCTTGGCGTATTCGTCGAAGAATTTTTTCAGCTCGACAAAACGCATCGCGTCGGGGAAATTTTTCGTCGACAGATTTTCCACGGCGACGCGCAGTTTTCCTTGAAAGATGTCAAAATTAATCTTTTTGATCTCGTCGGCGGAATATTCTTTGCCGCTGTACGATATGACCAGTGCCTTTTGCCAATTGCGATCCAAAGCCAGTCCGTCAATCGCGGCGTTTCGTTGAACGGTTGAATTGCTCGGCACGCAAATTTTTCGGGCGACGATTTCTTCGGGCAGCCACTCCGTGCAAAGCGTCATGACCTGTTGCCAAAAACCTTTGCGCATACACCAGCGAATAATTTCCAGTCGGGTGACCTCGCCGCCGATAAGCTTGCCGTATTCGCGCTCAACCGTG
>JAFVBP010000308.1 GCA_017479925.1 Selenomonadaceae bacterium
TTGACCGAAATTCGCCGCCGCGTCAAGTCGAAATTGTGTACCGTCGTCAAGGCGAACGCTTACGGGCACGGTGCCGTTCAAGTCGCTCAAGTTGCCGTCGAATGCGGGACGGATTTTCTTGCCGTCGCAACCGTCGCCGAAGGTTTGGAACTTCGCCGCGCAGGTTTCGTCGAGCCGATTTTGATTTTGGGCTTGATTCCGCACGAGGCAGCTCAAGTCGTCGTCGAAAACAATTTGACGCAAGCCGTCGCCGACATTGAACTTGCCGAAAAAATTTCCGCCGCCGCCGTTCGACTTGACAAAATCGCCCGCGTGCATTTGAAAATCGAAACGGGCATGGGACGCATCGGAGCCGACCCGAAAGTTGCCGTCGACCTTGCGAAGAAAATTTCCGCGTTGCCGAACGTCGAAGTTGAAGGTTTGTTTTCGCATTTCGCGGACGCCGATTCGCCCGACAGAACTTTTACGCGCCGACAAATTGAAATTTTCGCGTCGACGGCTGAAAAAATTCGTGCGTCGGGCGTCGATATTAAAATTCGTCACATTGCCGAATCCGCCGCGATTTTGGACATAGCCGAAGCGCATTTCGACATGTGCCGCGCGGGCATTATCACTTACGGCTTGTATCCGTCGGACGACGTTCGCCGCACGATTGAACTTCGCCCCGCAATGAAACTTGTCGCCCGTGTCGTGCAGGTGAAAAAAATTCCTGCGGGCACGTCAATCGGTTACGGTCGCGATTTCGTTGCCGAACGTGATTCGGTTATCGCGACGTTGCCGCTCGGTTACGCGGACGGTTACATTCGCGCTTACAAAAATTTCCACGTCGACATTGGCGGGCAACTTGCGCCGATTGCCGGGCGAATTTGCATGGATCAAACGATGATTGACGCGACGGGGCTTGACGTGCATGTCGGCGACGAAGTGATTCTTTTCGGCTCGGACGCGATTTCGATTGACGACGCGGCGCGGCACCTGAACACGATTAATTACGAAGTGACCTGCCTTGTGTCGTCGCGTGTCCCGCGAATTTTCGTCGCGTGAGGTGATTAATTTGTTCGACAAACTTCAAGCCGTCGGCAAGGCGTTGATGTTGCCCGTCGCGGTACTTCCTGCGGCGGCGATTTTGTTGCGTTTCGGCGCGAACGACCTGCTTGACATTGACGTACTCGAACGTGCGGGCGGCGCGATTTTCGACAACCTGCCGATAATTTTCGCAATCGGTATCGCCTTCGGTTTGGCGCATGACACCGACAACAACGGCGCGGCGGGTCTTGCCGGCTTCGTGTGTCACGCCGTGTTGACCGCGTCGCTCAAAAGTCTCAATCCCGATGTCAACCTCGGCATTTTCGCGGGCATTGTCAGCGGTTTGACGGCGGGTTTCCTGTACAATCGATTTTACAAGATTCGGCTGCCGGAATTCGTCGGATTTTTCGGCGGGCGGCGTTTCGTCCCGATTGTCACGTCGCTTGCGGCGATTGGACTTGCGCTGATGTTTTCAATCGTGTGGCCGCCGATTCAAGACGCGATTGATTCAATCGGCAACGCGATTGTGCATTCGGGCGGCGTCGGCACGTTCGTTTACGGCGTGTTAAATCGCCTGCTGATACCGCTGGGACTTCACCACATACTGAATAACCTGATATGGTTCGTGTTCGGCACGTTCACGACGGCGACGGGCGACGTTGTTCACGGCGACTTGACGAGATTTTTTGCGGGCGACGCGACGGCGGGCAGTTTCATGACGGGCTTTTTCCCCGTGATGATGTTCGGGCTTCCCGCGGCGGTGTTGGCGATGTATCGGACGGCGCGACCCGAAAACCGACCGAAAATCGCGGGCGCGTTGGCGTCGATGGCTTTGACTTCGTTCTTGACGGGCATCACCGAGCCGATAGAATTTTCGTTCATGTTCCTCGCGCCGCAACTGTACGTTTTGCACGCGCTGTTAACGGGGCTGTCGATGTTCGTGTGTCACGCGGCGGGAATTTTAATCGGCTTCGGATTTTCGGCGGGCTTTATCGACTTCGTGCTTAATTGGAAGTTGGCGACGCGCCCCGAATTGATTTTGCCGATTGGACTTGCATTCGGCGCGGTGTATTACGTCGTGTTCAGCTTCGCAATCGTCAAGTTCAACCTGCCGACAATCGGACGCGTTGACGAAGAAATTTCTTCGGGCGACGACTTCGCGAACATGATTGTCGACGGTCTCGGCGGTCACGAAAATCTTTTGACTGTCGGCAACTGTGCGACGCGGCTCCGCGTGACGGTCAAAGACGCTTCCAAAGTCGACGAAAAACTTTTGAAATCCGCGGGCGCGAAAGGCGTTTTCGTCAAAGGCAACGCGATTCAAGTCGTCATTGGCACGCAGGTTGAGTTTGTCGCCGCCGAAATCAATTCCGTGCGCAAAAGTTAAAACAGGTTCCGCAGTTTGGCGAAGAACGTCGCCTTGAACAGCCGAAATTTGAATTCCGTCAGCCCGAAACGCGGTTTGCGCACGTTCACGCGATAAAGTTTGTACGGATTGGTGTCGAGCGTGTTTAAGCCCGCTTCGCCCGTGACGGCAGTCAAATATTGTTCGCGCTTGAGCAGTTCGATAATTTCGGCATTGAACGCGCCGTTCGGGTACGACAGGCTGTAAATCGTTTCGAGACCGCTCCACTCCAGAAAAATTTTCGAGTCGCGAATTTGTCGCAAGCGCGTCGTTTCGTCAAGTGCAGTCAACGCAAGATGATCGGCGGTGTGTGAACCGATTTCGACGCCGCGCCGTTGCATGTCTTTGACTTGTTCGAGCGTCATGTAACCCGCGTGTCCGAGTTCGTTTGTGATGACGTAAACGACCGCCGTCATTTGGTGCGCCTCCAAAATCGGCAACATCGTCGTGTAATTGTCCGCATAACCGTCGTCGAAGGTGAGCACAATCGGCTTTTCGGGCAACGTCGCCTTGCCGTGAACTGCGCGCATGAAGTCTTGCAACGTTATCGTCGTGTAACCTTCCGTCTGCAAAAATTCCAGCTGTGCGGCGAAATCGGCGGGCGGCACGTTGTACACCTCAAAGACCGGGTCAAGCACTTCGTCGGTCACCTGGTGATATTCCAAAATCGGGAAACCTTCGGGTTCGGGCGACATCAAAACCGCCGCGACAAAAATTATCGCCGCCAACAGCAACGTCGCGCAGATTTTTCGCAAAGTCAATCACCTCCGCATCAGCCGCACGAAAATCAATGTCGCGTCGACGACTGCGGCAATCAGCACGATTAAAACTTCCGCATCCATGTCCACGCCCGACGAGCTGATTGGCGACGGGTGCAACGAAAAATACATGCGCGGCAACACGAACACCAAAAACGGCACGGTCAGCACGCTCAAAAGCGAATAGACCGCCGAGACTTTTGCGCGAATTTTTTCGTCGACGACCGCCGCCCGCAATGTCAAATACGCGCCGTAAATCAA
>JAFVBP010000309.1 GCA_017479925.1 Selenomonadaceae bacterium
ACGCTCCTTGCAATTCGATTTCTGTTCAGCGGACACATGGCGCGGAAATTTTATCGGCTGTTCGCGTTGGCGGACTTGGCGATTTTGCTCGTGATAATTTTCGGCTGGACGTTGCGCTCATTCGTGCCGCAGTGGTTCGTAACGGTTTTCGGCAACGTCGCGACGATCTTTCTGATGTCGCAACTTTTCTGCGGAGCGGCGGTTATCGTCACGATTGTCGCCAAATTGCTTTACCGCAAGTTCCACAAGCCGACGAAATTTGACCCGCGCCGTCGTCGAGTTTTGGCTCGCGGGATAGTTTATCCGTTCCTGTCGGTGGCGGTGGCACTTTACGGCAACCGCATCGAAAAAAATTCCGACGTTGAAAATTTCTACGACGTGCCGATAAAAAATTTGCCGCCCGACTTGGACGGTTTCAGAATCGCGCAGATTTCGGACATTCACCTCGGCGCGTACTTTTCGCTTGAGCGGCTCGAAAGTCTGTTGCAACGAATTGCCGACTCAAAGCCCGACCTGCTCGCGATAACGGGCGACATTTTCGACGACGTAGGCATGAATCCCGCCGCAATCAAAATCGTCGACGCCTTCACGAACAAATTCAAGTTCGGGATTTACTACGTTCACGGCAACCACGAACATTTTCGCGGCATTCGGGAGATTGAAAAGTTGCTCACGCACACGCAAATTCATTGGCTCGTTAATCGTTCGCGGCGCGTCACGTCGAAACTTCATATCGTGGGCGTCGATTATCCGCAACGTTCGCCGATAACCAGCTCCGACGACGACGAACAGGTCAAAGCTTTCGCCGCCGCACGACGAAATTTCATGGACGAGGCGACCAAATACGTGCCCGAAGACGCCGTGAAAATTTTGCTCGCGCATCATCCCGAATTCATCGACGACGGTGCCGAACGAAATTTCGCGCTCACGTTGACGGGACACACGCACGGCAGTCAATTCGGGCTTTTCGGCGTGCCGCTGTTCCCGGTATTTAAATACACTCGCGGCGTCGTGAAAATCGGTGACAGCTTCGGTTACGTGCATGTCGGCAACGGCAGTTGGTTTCCGTTTCGATTGGGTTGCCCGCCCGAAATTGCTTACTTCACGTTCAAGCCCGCGTAAAAATCAGCGGCGGTTGATGTCGGCAACGAAAACTTCACGCTCAAGCCTGCGTAAACGAAAATGCCTCGGACGATTTGTTCCGAGGCAATTTTTTTGGGGAGGCATCTGGTATGGAGTTATCGCTTGCGGTCGAATTCGTGTTCGAGTCACAAGCGCGGATTTCGTTCGCGTCGTCGATAATTTTCTGTTCTGCACCTTATACGTCGCCCGCCGAATTTCGTTACGTCGCCGCAAAAATTTTTCCGTGTGATATAATCGCGGCAAAACTTTTGGAGGTCTTGACTTGGAACGACTGCAGAAATTAATCGCTCGTGCGGGCATTTGTTCGCGGCGTGCGGCTGAAGATTTAATCGCGGCGGGACGCGTCACCGTCGACGGCAAAATCGTTCGTGAACTCGGCGCGAAGGCTGAGCCGTCGCAAAACAAAATTCGCGTTGACGGCAGGTTGTTGACTTTCGACGCAGAAAAAATTTACCTGCTAATGAACAAGCCGCGTGGTTACGTTTCGACGGTGCACGACGATCGCGGGCGTCGGACGGTGCTGGACTTGCTCGACGAAAATTTTTCGGAGCGCGTTTATCCCGTCGGTCGGCTCGATTTGAATTCCGAAGGGCTGTTGCTTTTGACAAACGACGGCGACTTGACCAACGCGTTGCTTCACCCGCGACGCGAAGTCACGAAAACTTACCGCGCACGCGTCACGGGCACCGTCACCGAAGACAAACTCGACAAACTTCGCACGGGCATTGAACTCGACGACGGCTTGACCGCACCCGCCGAAATTTATCTGCTTGACGACGGGCTTGTCGAAATCACGATTCACGAAGGGCGCAACCGTCAAGTTCGTCGGATGTTCGCGGCGATTGGTTGCGACGTGAAACGGCTTCGGCGCGTGAAGTTCGCGGGCTTGACGCTCGACGGCTTGAAAGTCGGGCAAGTTCGTTCGTTGTCGGCGGACGAAATTTCACGGCTGAAAAATTTCGCGTGCGGTTGTGCGACGGTTGCGGTTCCTCGCTTCGGTTCGTCTGTGAAATTTGTTCGTTAAATGTTACTTTCTTTTGGCGCAAAAGAAAGTAACCAAAGAAAACAGCCCGCAGGTGATACATCCTGTATCAACTGCGGGCGGCCGACATCCATGTCGGCCGGATTACGACGCGTGTGACGTTTAAATTTTTTGCGAGGTTGACTGACGTGGACAACTCATTTCAAATTCCAAATTCCAAATTCCAAATTGCAGTTATCGGCGGCGGCGCGTCGGGCATTATGGCGGCGATTCAAGCGGCTCAACTCGGTGCGCAAGTCACGCTGTTCGAGAAGACGAAATCGCTCGGACGCAAACTTTCAATCACGGGCAAAGGTCGATGCAACTTGACCAACGCGGCGGACGTCGCCGAAATCGTCAAGAATATTCCCGGCAACGGCAAGTTTCTGTTCAGCGCGTTGAAAAGTTTTTCGCCCGCCGATACCGTGAATTTTTTCGAGAGCCTCGGCGTCAAAACGAAGGTCGAACGCGGCGGCAGAGTTTTTCCCGTCAGCGACGACGCGCACGAAGTCATTGACGCCTTGACGAAACACCTTGCGATTTTGGGCGTCGACGTGAAGATTAATTCGCCCGTCACGGAGATTGTCGCCGAACATCACAAAATCCGCGGCGTGCTTGTCGACGGGAAAATTTTTTCGTGCGACGCGGTGATTTTGGCGACTGGCGGCAAAAGTTATCCCGCGACGGGCTCGACGGGCGACGGCTTCAATTTTGCGCGGCGGCTCGGTCACACGGTCACGGAAATTTTGCCCGCACTCGTCCCGCTCGAAACGGAAGAAACTTTCGTGCGCGAACTTCAAGGTTTGTCGCTAAAGAACGTCAACGTGAAACTTTTGGCGGACTCGAAAGTCGTCGCCGAACAATTCGGCGAAATGCTGTTCACGCACTTTGGCGTTTCGGGACCGATAATTTTGACGCTCAGTCGACAAGCCGCGAAACTTTTGGCTGACGGACGCTTCGTCGAACTTGAAATCAATTTGAAACCCGCGCTCAAGCCCGAACAACTCGACGCACGGATTCTGCGCGACTTCGACAAATTCCGTCGCAAGGCAATAAAAAATGCGCTCGTCGAACTGTTGCCCGCGAAATTAATTCCCGTCGTGCTGGACGCGGCTTTTATCGACGAAAGCAAACGCGTCGACGACATCACGGTAATTGAACGGCGGCGACTGCTCGAAACGTTGCGCGGTCTTTTGTTGACGGTGACGAAAACGCGCCCGATTGACGAGGCGATTGTCACTTCGGGCGGCGTCGACATCAAAGAAATTGACCCGCGAACGATGCAATCGAAAATCGTCGACGGGCTGTTTATCGTCGGCGAAGTTGCGGATATTGACGGCTTCACGGGCGGCTTTAACCTGCAAGCGGCTTGGTCGACGGGCTTCGTCGCGGGAACTGCGGCGGCTCACTTGTCGGGATAAATCAACGTCGCCATTGTTCGCACGGCTTCGGGGTACCGTAGCCCCGGCGACAGCAAAAACAAATCTTGCGGCAGGAAGTACAGCCGATTCTGCTTGACGGCGGTGATTGTTTGCCACGCGTCGTTTGATTCGATTGCCTTGAGCATGTTTGACTTGATTTCGTCGACGTTGCCCATGCTCGTCACAAAAATCACGTCGGGATTCTGCTGAGCCAAAGTCTCCAAACTGTACGGCGCGGCGTCGGGATTTTTTTCAAGTGGCGTCATACCGTCGGCTACGTTCGTCCAGCCGAACATTTTGGCGATTGAACCTGCGATTGAGCCGTCAAGCTGAACCGTCACGCCCTGCGCCGTCGAGTGCAAAATCGCCACGCGCAGATTTTTTTTCGGCACGCCGTCGACAATCGATTTAACCTGTGCGTCCATGTCGCGAACAATTTTGTCGCCCGCGTCAACGTCGCCGCTCAACGTCGCGAAAAGTTTCAGCCCGCGTTTCACGTCATCGAAAGTTTTCATTTCGACGACGAGCGCGGGTATTTTGTTTTCGTCAAGCAGCGGCAGAAGTTTTTCGTTCATGCCCGCGTTGACGACGACTAAATCGGGTTGACATGCGATTAGCCGCTCCGTGTCGATTTGGTAGACTTGCCCGACGCTTGAAATGTCGCGTGCCCAATCGGGCATTTGATTTTTTGAGTCGGGTCGCCCGACGATTTGGCAACCGACGGCGTGCATCGGCTCAAGAAAGCCCGCGCTTGTGACGACGATTCGCACGGGTTTGTTCACCAATGTGACTTGCCTGCCCGCGTCGTCCGTGACGGTCGCGAAAACTTGAGCTTGCGTGACTTGTGCGGGCGGTGAATTTTTTTCGGGTGCGCAAGCCGTCACTAGCAGACCCGCGATTAAAATTCCCACGAAAAATTTTTCAATCATGATGTTTCGTCGCTCCAGTAAATTTTCAGCGGCATAAATTTAGGTTATCGTACAATTGTTAACCGCTTTCAGAATCGGCTCGAAATTTTCGGGGTTGAAGGTTGACAATCGGCGATTTCTTTCAGAAAACTCGTCGCGCACGGCTGAAACGTTGCAAATGTATCGCGCATATTTACCGAAAGCTTTCAGTTTTCGGGCTGTAGCGTTGAAATTGTCGACGGTCGATCGGACATTTCGGCTTGTGAGCGGCAAAATCCGCTGAAATATCGTGATAATTGCTTCGACATTACAGCAAATTTTCAGCGGCATTAATTTTGTTTATCGTACAATTGTCAACCGCTTTCAGAATCGGCAAAAAATTTTCGGGGTTGAAGGTTGACAATCGGCAAATTTTTTCAGAAAACTCGTCGCGCACAGCTGAACCGTTGCAAATGTATCGCTTGAACTTACCGACAATTTTCAGCCGTCGGAACGCCGCGTTAGAATCGTCGACAGGTAATTGAGCGCGTCGCCTTTGTGTGAAGCAACGTCCGTGATGATTTTTTCGTCGTCCAAACCTGCGCGGCTGACAAGTACGGCGTCGTCAATCATGTGGCGAGCGGTGAGCGCGTCGACGATTTCGGCGAAATTTTTGTAAACCTTCATGACGACGGTCGAGTCGGCA
>JAFVBP010000310.1 GCA_017479925.1 Selenomonadaceae bacterium
TTCGCAACGCACTTTGAAACTTTGATTGACAAATGTAATAGATTCGTTTAATTTAATCCCGATTGAGCAACCGGTGAGGAGGAGAGATTAGATGTTTGAAAATAACGCCATCTGTAAGTTGCTGAACATCAAGTACCCGATATTTCAAGGCGGCATGGCGTGGATTGGGACGGCGGAGCTAGCCTCGGCGGTGTCGAATGCGGGCGGCCTCGGTCTCATCGGCGCGGGACACATGCCCCCCGACGTTCTGCACAAAGAAATTCAAAAGTGCAAAAGCTGGACTGACAAACCTTTCGGCGTGAACGTGATGCTTATGTCGCCGTTCGTCAAAGAAGTTATGCAACTGATGGTTGACGAAAAAGTTCCGGTTGTCACGACGGGCGCGGGCAATCCCGGCGAATATGTTCCGTCACTTAAAGCAATCGGATCGAAAGTTATTCCGGTCGTCGCTTCCGTTGCTTTGGCGAAACGTCTTGTCAAAAGCGGCGCGGACGCTGTCATTGCCGAAGGTTGCGAATCCGGCGGACATATCGGCGAAATTTCCACAATGCCGCTGATTCCGCAGGTTGTCGACGCGGTGGACGTGCCGGTTATCGCTGCCGGCGGTTTTGCCGATTCTCGCGGAATTGTCGCGGCGTTCGCTTTGGGAGCAAGTGCAATTCAAATGGGTACGCGTTTCGTTTTAAGCAAGGAATGCATTGCTCACCCGAATTATAAAAATTTCGTTCTCAAGGCAAAAGATCGTTCGACAGTCGTCACCGGTCGCACACTCGGTCATCCTGTGCGCGTTCTTGCAAACAAACTTACGCGAACATTTTTTGAAATGGAAGCTGCGGGCGCGTCAAACGAAGAACTCGAACAACTCGGCACCGGCGCATTGCACAAAGCAACTCACGGCGGCGACGTTGAAAACGGTTCCGTCATGATCGGGCAAATTTCGGGAATGCTTGACGACATAAAATCCGTCAAAGAAATTATTGATGACATTGTAAACGGCATTGCCCCCGTCGTCGCGAACGTTCAGCAAAAATACGAGTGAAGAGCAAAGGGAGAAGGGACAAGGGATAAAACGGCAACGCTCCACCTTGTCCCTTTTCCTTTGCCCCTTATCCCTTAAAGGAGACGATTATCATGAGCAAGACGGCTTTCATTTTCCCCGGACAGGGCGCGCAGGCTATCGGCATGGGCAAAGATTTTTATGACAACTTCGACGTTGCGAAAAAACTTTTCGACGAAGCCGACGACGCGCTCGGTTATTCGATTCGCAAAATGTGTTTTGAAGGCTCCGAAGACGATTTAAAATTGACGGCGAACACTCAGCCCGCGATTTTGGTCGTCAGCGTCATTGTCAACGAAATTTTGAAATCCGAAGGCGTCACGGCGGATATTGCGGGCGGTCACAGTCTCGGCGAATATTCCGCGCTCGTTGCGGCGGGCACGCTGAAATTTTCGGACGCGGTCATTTTGGTTCACAAGCGCGGGCAATTCATGCAAGAAGCCGTTCCCGTCGGCGAAGGTGCAATGGCAGCGATTATCGGGCTTGACGACGAAACCATTGTTCAAGTCTGCGCGGAAGTTTCTTCGCTCGGTGCAGTTCAGGCGGTCAACTTCAACTGCCCCGGTCAAACCGTTATCGCGGGCAAAACGGCGGGCGTTGAAGCGGCGGTCGACAAACTCAAATCTGCGGGCGCGAAAAAATCTGTTATCTTGCCCGTAAGTGCGCCGTTTCATTCGACGCTTATGGCTCCCGCTGCCGAAAAACTTGCGGCGGAACTCGACAAGGTTGAACTTCACGACGCGGCATTTCCCGTTGCGGCGAACTTCACCGGCACGCTTGAAACGAAAGCCGACGACATTAAAGAAAATCTCGTCGCGCAGGCAGATCATCCCGTCAAGTGGATTGCCTGTGTAAACGCAATGAAAAATTTCGGCGCGGAAACTTTTATCGAGTGCGGCCCCGGAAAAACTTTGTGCAATTTCAATCGGCGCATCGACAAAAAAATTCGCAGTCTGAACGTCGAAAA
>JAFVBP010000311.1 GCA_017479925.1 Selenomonadaceae bacterium
AGCCTTGTACGGCGTCGCGAATTCTTCGACGTATTCGGCGGTCTTCTGGTCTTTGTCGGGGTCTTTGCGGAAAATGATGTTCGCCGCGCCCGCGGGACCCATGACGGCAATTTCAGCGGACGGCCACGCCATAACTTGATCCGCGCCCAATTCGCGGCAGCACATTGCGATATACGAACCGCCGTAAGCTTTGCGGGTGATGACGGTGACTTTCGGCACGGTCGCCTCGGAGTACGCGTAAAGCATTTTCGCGCCGTGACGGATAATGCCGTTGTATTCCTGATCGACACCGGGCAGGAAGCCGGGCACGTCAACCAAATTCACCAGCGGCAGATTGAACGCGTCGCAGAAACGAATAAACCGCGCAGATTTGTCCGAAGCGTTAACGTCCAAACAGCCCGCCATGACCGCAGGTTGATTGGCGATAATGCCGACGGAGCGTCCGCCGAAACGCGCAAAGCAGGTGATAATGTTCGTCGCGAAATGTTGATGCACTTCGTAAAATTCGCCGTTGTCGACAATCATGCGGATAACGTCTTTCATGTCGTAAGGCGCATTGGGATTGTCGGGAATAATCGTGTTGAGTTCCTCGTCTTGACGGTCGGGGTCGTCGTCGGTTTCGACAAGCGGCGCATCTTCCAAATTGTTCGACGGCAGGAAGCTGAGCAGGTAACGAATCTGTTCAATGCAATCCTGTTCGTTGTCCGCCGCGAAGTGAGCGACGCCGCTGCGGGTGTTGTGCGTCATTGCGCCGCCGAGTTCTTCAGCGGTGACCTCTTCGGCGGTGACGGACTTGATAACCGCAGGTCCCGTGATGAACATTTGGCTGGTCTTTTTGACCATGTAAATGAAGTCGGTAATTGCAGGCGAATACACCGCGCCGCCCGCGCACGGTCCCATGATGACGGAAATTTGCGGAATGACGCCCGAAGCCGCCGTGTTGCGGAAGAAAATGCCCGCGTAGCCGCTGAGTGCGTCGACCGCCTCTTGAATGCGTGCGCCGCCCGAATCGTTGATGCCGATAAGCGGTGCGCCCATCTTCATAGCGAGATCCATGACTTTCCAGATTTTGTGGGCGTGCTTTTCGCCGAGTGAGCCGCCTTCGACGGTGAAATCCTGCGCGAAAGCATAAACGAGCCGCCCGTCGACGGTGCCGTAACCCGTAACGACGCCTTCGCCGGGAAGATCTTTTTTGTCTTGCCCGAAGTTGGTGCAACGGTGCTTGACGAACATATCGAGTTCAACGAAGGTGCCTTCGTCGAAGAACATTTCGATGCGTTCACGGGCAGTCATCTTGCCTTTTTCGTGTTGTTTATCGATTCGAGCCTTGCCGCCGCCCTGAAGGATGTGCTCCTTCTTCGAGTGCATCAAGGCAATTTTTTCTTGAACTGTCGCCATTAAATTCGCTCCCTTATTTTGGTTGCTCTTGTTGACGTTGTTGCTCTTGCTGACGTTTCCACTCCAAATATTTTTCGTGCATGCAGGTGCCGCAGGGACGGTAACCCGCCGCTATTTCAGTCGCTTCGTCTTTGAATAAAACGCGGTATTTCGGGTACGTGCTGTTCGGATTTTTCAACGAGCGCAGGGCGGCAGGACAATTCAAACGACCGTAAATCTTGTCGTTCTTTTTGATGAAGTTGCCGCCGAGCGTGCCGGGTTCTTCGCTCATGTAAAATTGACCGTCGGCACCGAGCAATTTGTAAAGTTTCTTCGGAGTGTCGTCGCTCATGAAGTCGCCTCGCTCAGGTTGCCCTTGTTGACGTTGTCACGCAAAATTTACGCCGTCGCCTCGCTTTGGAAGAGTGCGCAGTATTTTGCATGAACGTCACGCTTGCCGATTGCGCTTTGAACGGAATGACAATTCACGCGGACTTTGTTGTACCCGTTGCCGAACGCGGTCTTTGCGTCGCGCCAACAGATTTTGTCGACCGCGCCGAGCAACTTGTGCGATTTATTCGTGTCGCTCATGCGTCGCTTCACTTAATCGGCTGGCAGAGTTCCAACAAGACGCCGTGAGTTGCTTTCGGGTGAATGAACGCAATCATCTTGTTGCCGGCACCCTTGCGCGGTTTTTCGTCGATGAGTTTGACGCCTTTCTCTTTGAGGTCAGCCAAAGCCGCTTCGAGGTCGTCGACAAGCAAAGCGATATGCTGAATGCCGCCGCGTCCGCCGTTTTTCTCCATGAATTTGGCAATCGGGCTGCTGTCTTCGGTGGCAACGAGAAGCTCAATTTCGCTGCCGTTGGGCGTCGGATAAAAGCCCGTGGTAACTTTTTGTTCGGCAACGGTTTCTTCGCCCGTGGACTTGAGACCGAGCAATTCCCAGAACGCGCCGACTTCCGCCAGATCTTTGGCAGCAATACCGATGTGATCAACGCCAAGAACTTTAAACATTTCGTCAAAACCTCCCAAAATCAATGCGCAATGCGTAATGCTTAATGCGTAATGATTCGGTACCAATTACGCATTTCGCATTACCGATTGCAGTTTCACACTTCGCGGAAAATTTTCACGCGGACGCCCGTCGGAATTTTTTCAACCGGTTGCGGATCTTCGAGTTTTTCGCCGAAAACCAACTGCGCGACGAGATCCCAGCTGTCGGGCAAGCAAAAGATTTTTTTGATGTCTTCGTCGATTATCGGGTTGTAATGTTGCAGGTTCGCGCCGAGACCCAAATCTTCCAACGCCGTCCAAACCGCGAATTGCAACATGCCGTTTGCCTGCATTGCGGCCGTCGGCAAGACTGCGGCGTATTCGGGCATTTCGTCCTGCATGGCTTTAATCATGTCGCTCGACTCGAAGAAAAGAATCGTGCCGTAAGCTTGCTCAAAGCTGTCGATTTGTTTTTCGGCTTCGGCGTATTTGAGCGGCGGAAGTGCCGATTTGAGCGCGCCTTTGGTGATGTGCCAAACGTTTTCGTGATGGTCAAGCATGGTCACGACGACGCGGGCGGACTGCATGTTGAGCGGCGACGGCACGTCTTTGGTCATGCGTTCGACCGCCGCGATAATTTGCGATTGAAGCACGGGGATATTTCTGCCGAGCTTGTAGATTGAGCGGCGATTGGTGACCGCCTCTTGAAAAGTTTGCATGACGTTATCTCTCCTTAAAGCTAGTAGCTAGTAGCTAGTGGCTAGCAACTAACATCTTACTTGTGCATGTCGCCCGTTTCGAGGAAGCGCGTGTGGAAACTCAACGCCTCGTGCAAAAGATGCGGCGTCGCGGCTTTCTTCGTGGCGGCAAGTGCACGTTCGTAGTAATCGAGCAACAGCGGACGATAATCGGGGTGAGCGCATTTGTTGATGACTTCCAAAGCACGCGTGCGAGGTTCCAGTCCGCGCAGGTCGGCAATGCCGTATTCGCTGATGATGACGTCAACGTCGTGTTCGGTGTGGTCAATGTGCGAGCAGAACGGCACGACGGAGCTGATTTTGCCGCCCTTCGCCGTCGACGGCGTGTAAAAAATCGTCAAGTAAGCGTTGCGTGCAAAGTCGCCTGAGCCGCCGATACCGTTCATCATTTTGGTACCCGTGACGTGCGTGGAATTGATATTGCCGTAAATGTCAACCTCAAGCGCGGTGTTCATTGCAATGACGCCGAGACGGTGCACGACTTCGGGCGAATTTGAAATTTCTTCGGGACGGAGCAGAATGTATTTGCGATATTTGTCGATGCCCTTGTAAAAACGATCCATGCCGGCGGGCGACGGGCTGAACGCGGTACCCGAAGCGAATTTCAACTTGCCCGCGTCAATCAAGTCGAGCATTGCGTCTTGAATGACTTCGGTGTAAACGAGCAAATCGGTCATGTCGCCTTCGACGAAGCCTTCAAGCACGGCGTTTGCGACGTTGCCGACACCCGATTGAAGCGGAAGCAAACCTTTGGGCATACGACCGGCTTTGATTTCAGCTTTGAGGAATTCGAGCGTGAATGCCGCCATTTTCTTCGAGTTCTCGTCAATCGGCGACAAGTCACGCGTGTGGTCTTTCACGTCGCAGGGGACGATGTACTTGATTTTGTCGGGCGTGCAGGGAATGTACGGCGTGCCGATTCTGTCGTCGGCGTGGACAATCGGTATCGGCAGGCGATTCGGCGGGTCAAGCGGAACGTAAACGTCGTGCATACCTTCGAGTTCCAAAGGTTGCGTGGTGTTCACTTCGACGACGACGGTGTCGGCATTTTGCACGTAACTTGCCGCGTTGCCAAGCGAAGTCGTCGGAATCAAGTTGCCTTCCTCGGTAATTGCGCACGCCTCAACCAAAGCGAAATCGGGTTTCTTTTTGATGAAGCCCGTGCGGGTGAGTTGCGCACTTTCGGACAGGTGCAGGTCGAGATAATCAACCGTGCCGTCGTTGATGAGCGGGCGAAGTTTCGCGTCGGTTTGATACGGCAGACGCTGTTTGATGCCTTTGACTTCGGCAAGCGCACCGTCGAGTTCGGGACCCGTCGAGGCACCCGTCCAAATGTTGACTTGGAACGGGTCTTTCTTCATGCGTTCGGCAAGTGCAAGCGGAACCGCTTTCGGGTAAGCCGAAGCCGTGAAGCCGCTGCAGGCGATTGTCCAGCCGGGCTGAACCCAATCGGCAACTTCCTGCGCGCTGACGATTTTGCTTTGCAAGTCCTTGTTGCGCACTCTGTCGGTAATATCAATCATTAAAATCTCATCCTCCTTTGCATAATCGCTGATTATACTTTGGCTTGAATTAATTTATTCAAAGTTTAGCACGTCGATAAATCAACGTCAACCGCCGCAAAAAAAAAATCCGCAGTCAACAAAGACGGTGACCGAGCCGTCATTGTTGACGACCGAAATCGCCCGTCGTGCGCAAAAAAAATTCCCGCATTGATCGGGTGCGGGAAATTTCTCGGTATGGAAAAGTTTTCGTCTATGGCTCGCTTGCCGCCGAAGTCAATCGACCTGTGTAGGTTTAAAGTCGCAACGTTCGACGGCGCGACGAGTTTCAGTACAGGAAAACAACCGCGATATTGTCGAGGAAGTGCGATTGCGAATTTTCGTAAAGCACCAAGTCGGCGTCTTCGTTGCTCAAAACGGGCGTCGCGTTAAGATCGTCAAGCCCGATCGCTTTAACGACGAGCGGATTGCCACCTGCGCGGGAAGCTTGACTTGTGTCGGCGGCGTAAGTTGCCATGCCTTCGACGATAATTCTGTCGTAGTCAAGATTCATGTGACCGTAAATTTTTTGACCGTTGGCGTTTTTGATGACGGGGCTCATGACGGGATTAATCGTGCCGAGACCGCGGCAGTCGACGATAAGACCGGTGTAGCCGTAAGACGGGCGACTTTCGACGACGGGCGGACGATATTCGGGCGTCGGTTGCGGGAACGGCTCAACGACGGGCGGGCGTTCAATGACGGTATCGGCAAGACCGCCGCTACCGCCGAACATCGGCATTTCCATCGTGACGGAATAGCCGCCGCCTGCAACTTCGCCTTCGCTGACGATTCGGGCACCTTTGACCAGACCGCTGACACGCGTCCTGATAATGTCGGAAGAAACCATCATGTTTTCGACGGTCGTTTCGGAGTCAACCTGCACGCCTTGCACCGCCGCCAAAAGATTGCGTTGCGCGTCGGCAATAGCGGCAACACGAGCCATAGCCATTGCCTGCGCGGGCGTCGCCGAGAATTTCGGATTCGGCACGCCGAAGCCCGTCGCCTGAATCGTGTTGGTGTTCCAATTCGGTTCGGCGTCGACGGTCGCGCTCATTGCGAACAGAATTGCCGCCACGAGCACGCCGAGCAGTTTAAAGTGTCTCAACATCTTGAAGACCTCCTCGAAAGTTTTTTGTTCGAGCGCAGTTTAGTTGCGCAATATTAAAATCAGCTTTGACGCAACAAAAAATCCGTTAATATTGTTCGCCGTCGAACAAAGCGGTAACTGCACTGTTGACGGGTAGGTTTTCTGTTCGCGGCGATAAAATCGGAACGTTGGTAACGATACGTCGCGACAGTTGTTTGTGCACTTTTTAAAAGTGCCGTCGAATAAAGCGGTAACTGCACTGTTGACGGGTAGGTTTTCTGTTCGCGGCGATAAAATCGGAACGTTGGTAACGATACGTCGCGACAGTTGTTTGTGCACTTTTTAAAAGTGCCGCCGAACAAAGCGGTAATGTCGCGGTTGACGATTTAATCTTGCCCGTCAAACAAGGCGATGACAAAAAACGTCGCGTCGGCTTTGGCGTAAAGTTTGCCGTCCGCGTCGACGATTCGGCATTCGCAAACCAAAGTTTTGTGACCGTCGTGCAGGACAGACGCCTCCGTGTGAATTCGCGTGCCCGTCATTATCGGGTGCATGAAATTTATCGTCAACGAGACGGTGACGACACGCTTGCCCAGCTCCAAACATTTGGCGCCCATTGCGGTATCTGCCATCGTCGTCAAAACTCCGCCGTGCGCCATCGAATACAAATTCGCGTGACGGCTGTCGGGGCAAAGTTCCAAGCAAATTTCGCCGCCGCGTTCGACGACTGCAATCTCCATGAAGTCTATTACGGTGTTTTCGTGACAAAAATGTATGACTTGTTCGCGTGTCGGTTTAATCAATGTGTTCACCCTTTCGGCAAGCGATTTTAGCATACGCGCAGGAAAAATCAAAGCCGCAGCGTAAAATCTTTCGCGGGAGGTATTCACCATGATTAACGTTGCAATTCTCGGCACGGGCAAAATTATTCCCGAAGCCGTCGGCGCACTGCAGGCGTCGAAAAAATTCCGCGTCGTCAACATTTGGGCACGACCGCACAGCCGCGACAAAGCCGCCGCGCTTGCCGAAAAGTTTGGCGTCGAAAAGTTCACGACCGACCTTGACGACATTGCCAACGACCCGACCGTCGATTTCATTTACGTCGGGCTTGTCAACAGCGTACATTACGAGTACGCCAAAAAATTTCTTGACGCGGGCAAAAATGTCATCGTCGAAAAGCCGTTTACGTCGACCGTCGCGCAGGCTCAAGATTTGGTTGACGCGGCGTTGAGTCGGAAGTTGTTTTTGTTCGAGGCGGTGACGACTTTACATCAGCCGAATTTTTTTGCGATTCGTGACGCGCTCCCGAAAATCGGCGACGTGAAACTCGTCCAGTGCAACTACTCGCAGTATTCGAGCCGTTATGACGCGTACAAGAAAAAATCCGTTGCGCCCGCCTTCGACCCGAAATGTTACGGAGGCGCGCTCACGGACATTAACATTTACAATTTGAATTTCGTCGTCGGGCTGTTCGGTGCCCCGAAAAAAGTTTCGTACGCGGCGAATTTCGGTTGGAACGGCGTCGACACGAGCGGCATTGTCACCTTGCAGTACGAAAATTTTTTGGCTCAATGTGTCGGCGCGAAAGATTCGGCAAGCCCGTGTTTCCTGTGCGTGCAGGGCGACGGCGGTCATATTTTCGCGGAAGGTGCGCCCAACGAGTTGAATTCGTTTGAGCTTGCGGTTCGCGGGCGTGACGTGCAAAAATTTTCGCTCAACGAGTTTGATCACCGCATGGTTCACGAGTTTGTTGACTTCGCGGAGATTTTCGAGCGCGGCGATTTTGCAACCGTCGAACGCGGGCTTAAAATTTCGCTTGACGTGATGACCGTCGCCGAACAGTCCGCGAAATCCGCGGGCATTGTCTACGGCTAACGTCAGCTTAACAGATTGTCGCGAAGGGCAGTGTACGCTTTGGTCAAGTGGCGACTGTTTTGCGATTCGCGACGGGCACCGTAAGGCGTGCGGCTCACTGCCAAAATCGGCGGCGACTGAATGCGTTTGGCGACACCGATGCCCGAAAATTGCTTCCACCAACGTTCCAAATCGGCAACGAAGTCTTTGGCTGTCGGGAAATATTTCTTGACAAGCCCGACTTCGCAGCCGATATTTTTTTCGAGTTCGCCGCTGTCGTACATGCGCAAAATGTCTTCGGGACGCAAATTCTGTTCGACGAACGCACGGAACAAGTAATCGTGATACGGATATTTGAGCGGGTCGCCCTTGCCTTCGTCGACGTTTTGCGCGGTTGACAATTCGGCACTCGGCGTCAAGTCGATAATGCCCTGCGGAATAACTTCGCGCCCGTAAACGTCGCTGTTGAGGTAACGGGCAAGCGCGTAAACCTGGAACTTCCACAGGTCAGCCAACGCGCTCAAAAAGCCCGCCGCGTCGCCGTAAAGCGTGGCGTAACCGACGGTCGTCTCGGCTTTGTTGGCGTTGCAGGTGAAACCGCCGCCGATTGACGCCGCCAATGCCGCCAAAATTCGTGAACTGCGGTCGCGTGCCTGAATGTTTTCGCGCATGAAACTCGTCAATTCAATTCGCTCGGTGGAGCCGTCAGCCAAAGTCACGGGCGTCGATTCAAGCTGTTTGACGGTGTAATCGACGGCTTCTTGAATGGGCACGACGCAATATTTGCAACCCAAATTTCGGGCAAGCTGTGCACTCAAACCTTTGGTTGTCTCGGAATTGAACACGCTCGGCATGTTGACCAAAAGGACGTTTTCCGCGCCGATAACCTTGACGTACAAGGCTGCGGCAACCGCGCTGTCAATGCCGCCCGACGCGCCGATAACGACTTTCGACATGCCGATTTGTTGCAGGAAACTTTTCACGCCGTGATAAAGCACGCGGTAAATTTTGGCGGATTCGGATTCGTCAAGATCTTTGATGACGGGCATTTTATAATTTTCGCTGAGATCGACGAATTTCAAAGACTCGGCGAAAGGTTCGGCGCGTTGAACAAGTTCCTCGTCCGAATTGAAAACGCCGCTCGTGCCGTCGAAGGCGTAAACCGTCTTGCCCGTGTTTTGAATGCCGACCGCGCTTACCTGAATCATCGGCTTGCCGATTGAAACGGTTTCGTCGTCGAGATTTTTTTCCAAGCTGAACGGCTCGGTGTCAAACTTGATGCAGAAATCGAACATGCTGGTTGAAACTTCGTCGACGCCGAAAATCGGCATGACTTTGTAAGTGTGACCGTCAATCTGCAAGTCGAAAGTGGTTTTCGTTGACGACGGCTGGTCGAAATATCTGCGTTCGTCCGCGGACAGTTTGCGCTTCGAGAACGTGCTTACCTGCTTGCCGTCTTTGGCGACGAAAATCGTGTTGAAAACGCTTAAATTCGCCGCTTCCCAACGAAGTTTAACGTTGCCGAAAACGACCGTCATGTTGCGACTTGCCGCGATAATGTCTTCGCCGTAGCCGACGCAATCGCGCAGAAAACTTTCCTGCTTGAACACGTCGCCGACGAATTGTCCCGAAATCGCCAATTCGGGGAAGATGACGACTTTCGCGCCGCCGGCTCGTGCCCGTTCAATCAGATACAGAATTCGTTTCGAGTTGATGTCGGGGCGTCCCGCCTCAATCAACATTTGTGCGTAAGCAATTTTCGCCAAGTCAACCGCTCCTTTCAAACCAATTAGGAATTTGGAATTAGGAATTGTACGGCGACCATTAACTCCTAACTCTTTCAACGTTGTCGTAAAGCTCGTTGTTGTACGCGGAATTTTTGTCGGCGTAAAGTTCGCCGTAAAATTTCTGCCGATACTTGATGAAAAACGCAAGTTCGCCGTCATAGCTGCTCGGAAGTTCGGCCGTCGTGCCGTAAGGCGGAATGTAAATTTTTTCACCGCCGCGAACGGCATACATCTTGCGCTGCGTCAGGTCGTAAAAATATTCGTTGCGGACATACTGCGCGGTCAAGTCGCCGTCACCTGCGCGGGGCACAACGGCAACTTCGACGGTAAGCTGAACCTGCGACGGGGCGGACTTCACAACGTCGACGGACTTGCGGTTGACGTACCAAGCCGTACCCGCGTGCACGCCGCACAGCACGTAAGTTTTTTGCTCGTCGAGATATTTGGGATAAGTGGCGTTCCCGTCGAGATAGCCGGCATTGACGAAGCTTGCCGACAAAATCAGCGCGACGAAACTCATCAGCGCAAAGAAATTTTTCACGGTGCAACACCTCCGAAATTTTCTGCGACGAATTTTAATTCATTTCGTGCCGTTACGCAACGGGCAGTTTTGGTTGCGCGACGGGCGGTTTTTGCATACAATGGCGACGAAAACTTTCGAGGAGGCTTTTTCGTGGACGGCGTAAATTTTCTTTCGGCGGCGAAGAATTTCTTCCGCGAAGATACGGGCGAAATCGTCGGCAGTTACTTCGACGGCGAAACGATTTTCCTTGTGCGGCTGACCGACATCGTCGACACGGCTGAAATTTCGGCGGACGGTGAAGACTTCGCGCAACTTGCCGAAAAAATTTCCGTCGCCTGTCGTCAACGCGGTTGGCAAACTCAAAACGTCGGATATTGTCTCCGCGAACGCGACGCCGTCACCTACCAGAGCGAAATGCCAAACGTTCCCGAAAAAGATTTTCCCGCGCTGGTCAAAACGTGGTCGCAGGCGCAGGCGGGCATCGACGCGGCGTCATCTTTCGCGACGGTCGACGGCGGATTGTGGATGGAAACTCTACCGCGTGCGACGGCGGACGAAATCTGCGCGGCGTTTCGGAAATTCAACCTGAACTTGACTGCGCTGTCAGTCATGCCGTCGAATTTGTTGACGAAAATAACTCCGTTTGACCGTGCGCGTTTCATTGCCGAAATCGTCGAGAAAAAAACTTCGCCGAACCTGCTTCGACAACGCGCCACTTCATTGAACGTACAAAAAATTGCGTCGTCGGTCGCGGTGATTTTCCTGGTTGCGGCATTTGTCACGGCGACACGAATTTTCGAGGATTGGTACGCGGCGGCGAACGAACTTGACGCGGCGAAACTTGCCGTCAACAATCTGCGCAACGACTTGAACTTGAAAAATTTTTTCGACGAGGACATTGGCGAACTTCAACGCCTGAACAATTTGACCGTTGCCGCAGCCGCGACAAAAACTTTCGGCGTGCTGATTAGTTTCGGCAAGGTCGCAAGCGGTGACGTGCACTTGACCAACATTCGCGTCGACGAAAATTCCGCCGAAATCAACGGGCGGGCAACCAATTCCGACGCCGTCAAAAGTTGTCTTGCCCGCGTGAAAAATTCCGTCACGGCACGGGCGCGACACGAAAATTCTTCGGCGGGCGACGACGGCGAAATTACATTTGCGATTCGTGCCGACTTGAACACGGATTGACAACGGAGGTGTGCGACATGGACAGCGAACAAAGCAAAATCATGAAAGAATTCATAATCGGCGCGCTGGTTGTCGTGCTGATTATGATTGTCGGCACTTTTTGGATGGGCAACAGCGTCAGCGAAGACAACGACGAGGCAGTCCGCACGGTGAGTTTGCTCTACCTTGACGAATTGGCGGGTCGACGCGAACAGGTCGTTGCGAGCGAATTGACCGATTACGTCAACGACATGTCAATCGCAATGAATCTGTTGACCAAAGACGACTTGAGCAGCGTCGACAAACTTCAGGCGTATCAGGCGCGAATCAAGCAAATTTACGGCTTGGAGAAATTCGCCTTCGTCGACACCGACGGCTTGATTTACACTTCCCGCGGCACCCGCAACGACATTGCCGAATACGCCTTCGATTACAAGCAGTTGACCGAAACCGAAGTTTCAATCAAAAATCTCGGCGGCAGCACGAAAAAAATCGTTATCGCAATGCCCGCCGACAACTTGCCGTTCATGGGCAAGACGCTCGTCGCCTGCTTCATGGAAATGGACATGACGCACATGCTTGAAGGCGTTTCCCTGCAAAAGACGGGCAGCAACAACACGTTTTGCAACCTGTACACACGCGACGGCACGGCTTTGACCAACGTCGTTTTGGGCGGTCTGTCCAGCGAAACAAATTTGTTCGACGCAATGAACAACGCGCAGTTCGAGAAAAATTATTCGCTTGAAAAATTGACACGCGATTTCACAAGCGGGCACAAAGGTTTCGTCGCCTTCACTTACGACGGCATCAAGGAAACGCTTTACTTCGTGCCCGTGCACGGCACCGATTGGATGTTGACTTATCTGATTCGCGAAAGCGTCATCAGCGAACAAATCAGCTCAATTAACGACGGCATTGTATTTCGCAGTCTGATTCACTCCGTGATAACCGCGCTCGTTTTGGTCGCAATGTTCGCCGCCGTGATTATTCAACTTCGCAAGGCAGCCAAAGCCCGACTCGAAAAGGAGACCGCCGACGCCGAAAACCGCGTTAAGCAACAGGAACTCGAAGAGCAACTTGCCCTGCAGGAAGAACTTCTCGCGCAGGAGCAATACAAAACTCAGCAGGACAACATGATTAAAGCTTTGGCGTCCGATTATCGCAGCGTGTATTACGTCAACCTTGCCGAAGACGACGGCGTCTGTTATCAAGACGACAGTGCGCTCGAAATTCCAATCGGTATCGGCGAACACTTTACCTTCAGCGAATTTTTCACCGAATACGCCAAGCTTTACGTCACCGAAGAATATCGCGCAGGTTTTTTGGAGTTTATCAAGCCGAAGTCGATTCGCGAAGGTTTACGCAATTCGGCGATTATAACTTACCGCTATCTGTCGCGCAGAAAAGGCGTCGAACGTTACGAAATGATTCGCATGGCGGGCGTCAAAAACGTCGACGACGGAAACGCCGTGCAAGTTATCGGTGTCGGTTTTTCGGACATTGATGACGAAATGCGCGATTCAATGGCGAAAAGCCGTGCGTTGAGCGACGCCTTGAAGACTGCCGAAGAAGCGTCCAAGGCGAAAACGGCGTTCCTGTCAAGCATGAGCCACGAAATTCGCACGCCGATGAACGCAATTATCGGGCTTGACAGTCTCGCGCTCCACGAACCGGGCATTTCCGACACGACACGCGGTTACCTGGAAAAAATCGGTACGTCCGCACAGCACCTGTTGAGCTTGATTAACGACATACTCGACATGAGCCGAATTGAAAGCGGCCGCATGACGTTGCGCAACGAAGAATTCGCCTTCCCGAAATTGATTGAGCAAATCAACACGATTTTCAGCGGTCAATGCAACGAAAAGGAACTCGAATACAACTGCCACATCAACGGGCACATCGGCGAATATTATATCGGCGACAGCGTAAAGTTGCGGCAAGTTTTGATTAACATCCTCGGCAACGCGGTCAAATTCACGCCCAAAGGCGGCAAGATTAATTTCACCGTCGAAAAAACCGCCGACTTCGACAACAAGTCCGCACTTCTATTTACAATCAAAGACACGGGCATCGGCATGAGCAAAGATTACCTGCCGAAAATTTTCGACACGTTCAGCCAGGAAGATTCCAGCGCGACGAACAAATACGGCAGCTCCGGTCTCGGCATGGCGATTACCAAAAGCCTTGTCGACATGATGAACGGCAAAATCGAAGTCGACAGCGAAAAAGGCGTCGGCACGACTTTCACCGTCACCGTCACGTTGATGAACTCCGACAAACAAGACGCCGCCGCTGACGACGTTGAAATTCGCCCGCAGGAATTGAACGTGCTGATTATCGACGATGACCCGATTGCCTGCGACCACGCCAAACTTGTGCTCGAAAAGTCGGGCATTGCCGCCGATACCGTCATGTCGGGCAAAGAGGCTATCGAAATGATCAAGTTGCGTCACGCACGCCGCGAACCGTACAACTTGATTATCGTCGATTGGCACATGCCCGAAATGGACGGCGTCGAAGTCACGCGCCGAATTCGCGAAATTATCGGCACCGAGTCGGCGATTATCATTTTGACCGCGTACAACTGGGACGACGTTATCGACGAGGCGGTTGCCGCGGGCGTCGACAGTTTCATTGCCAAGCCGCTCTTTTCGGGCACGCTTATCGACGAATTCAAGAAAGTCATCAAAAAAAAGAAGATCGGCTCCAACGACAACCGCAAGAAAGCCGAACTTCAAGGTCGAAAAATTCTTTTGGCGGAAGACATGCCCGTCAACGCCGAAATTATGGTTATGGTTTTGCAAATGCGCGACATGGAAGCCGACGTTGCCGAAAACGGTCGCATTGCGCTTGAGAAGTTCCAAAAATCGCCCGAAGGTTATTACTCCGCGATTTTGATGGATATGCGCATGCCCGAAATGGACGGTCTTGAAGCGACGCAACGGATTCGCGCACTTGACCGACCCGACGCGAAGTCAATTCCGATTATTGCGCTGACGGCGAACGCTTTCGACGAAGACGTTCAACGCAGTTTGCAAGCAGGTCTGAACGCGCATTTGTCGAAGCCCGTCGAACCCGAAACTTTGTTTGACACGCTCGAAACGATGCTTGCGTGAAGACGTTACGCAACGGTAAATCGGCCGTCATGGATGACGGCCGCGCCCGCAGTTGAAACAGGATGTTTCACCTGCGGGCACAAGCGACACGAGGTACCCGCAACGTTTCGGCTACGAGTCGGTAACGCCCCTGCGAGGTGCCTTTTCTTTTGCTACTTTTCTTTTGCGCCAAAAGAAAAGTAGATCAAAAAAAACAAATTTCAACGAATGACTTCAAACGTTGTTCGCACCGACGACGCTCAAAAAAACTTGTTGACGGCACCGACAAACAGCGTCATGCTCGAAGCAACGTCGCGAATCACGAAAACATACGGTCTGTTCGCGTGAAAGTAAACGACTTCGGGCGGTTCGGGCGAAGCAATGTCGATTAGCATCGGAATTTCGGTGACGGCGGCAGCCTCGGTGCCCTGTTCGCCGACGACAATCGCCGCACGGTGATTCGCGCCGCCAACTTTGAGTTGCATGCCGTTGACGATATTCGGAAACTGCGCGTCGCCCGTGAAAGATTTTTTCATGCCCAACGCCATGAGATTTTGCACGATGAAGTTTTCGTGATCGAACATGATTTTCGGCAGGCGAACGGAAACTTTCCCGTCGAAGGCAGGCGACCTGTTTAGCGCGTCAAGAAAATTTTCGCGGTACTCGACGGTCTCGTCGCTCCACAGTTCGGTTGCGTACAAAGACTTTTCGTCGACGGGCATAATCACGAACATTGCCGCGCCCGACGTGTACGGCAACTTAATTCCGCAAAATTTTTCGTCGGCGAAGTACGGAATTTTTTCGTTGAAAGTCGCGCTCATCATGAAAATCTGTGACTTCGTGCCGTCGTAATTCGTGAAGTCGACGGTCTCGGTGCCGCGTTCGTCGAACGGAAATTGCCACGCGCCCTTGAAATAAACGACGTTGAACAGCTCCGCCTGCGTGTTTTCGTCGACAATCGGCTGATAATCGCGAATCATGCCCGAAGTTTTTTCGGCTACGAAACGCGCAAGTTTCTGCCGCTCACGGTTGATGTTGCCCGAAAAGTCAAGAATTCGCACGTCGGAATTGTAATCGTCCGTCACAACGCGGCGAAAATTTTCGTTAAGCCCGCGTTCGGCGGCTTTTTTGTTGACGGGCAACAAATTCGTCGAACGGAAAATATTTTCGTCGCGGTAATTCGCTTCGGT
Organism: Selenomonadaceae bacterium; assembly: GCA_017479925.1. GTDB lineage: Bacteria > Bacillota > Negativicutes > Selenomonadales > Selenomonadaceae > Quinella. The sequence continues at coordinate 15,384 of JAFVBP010000311.1, forward strand.
CGTCGCGTAAAAATTTTTGTGAGCACCGTTGAGCGCGTCAACGTCGTCGAAATTCAACACGCGCAAAATCTCCGCTTGAGTTTCGCCAGTCGCACCGTTCGCCAACATGCTCAGCGCGGCGTGAATTCCGTACGGCGAAAAAACCGTGTTGTCGTTGATGTTGAGCGTGTCGAAAAATTTCCAGCAGAATTCGTTGACGCCCGTCGACAATGTCCGACTTTGCGCGCAGGCGACGTTCGACAAACTCAGCAACGCAAGCACCGCCGTCAAGAAAATTTTCACGGTGACCACCTCCGAAAGTTTTCGTCACCTTAGCAGAAAAATTTTCGCCGCGCAAGGAAATCCGTTGCAACTACTTCGCCGCCCGTGATATAAATTCGCCACGATTTTTTACGGAAGTCGATTGACCGTGCGACTTTTGACCGCGCTTGTGACGATAATTTTTGACTCGCTGAAAAAACGTTCGACGATGTTGCGGTGCTTGTAAAGTTCGGCGTCGAAGTCAATTTCACTTTTGAGTTGACTTTGTCGGGAATACAAAAAACGCGCCATGCCGCTCAAAACCACATTTAGAAGTTGCATTCTTTCGTTGAGGAGCACGCGGACTTTTGTGTTTTTGCCGCCGTGCGAAGAACCAATTGCCTGATTGTTCAAAGCCGAGCAAGCACTTTGATGCACCTTGCAAAAGGTTGAATCCGCTCAAGCAAAGTTTTTTTTGGCAGTCGGAATCGTATTACTCGTTGCTACCGTTGCGGCGGCGAAAATATTTCGTTGAAGATAAAACTTTCGCATGATAAAATTCGTGCGGAAGTTTTTTTGTATCACGAGGAGGCGATATCATGATTCGCAGGATTTTGATTGCAAACCGCGGCGAAATTGCCGTACGCGTCATTCGCACCTGTCAAGAGCTGGGCATTGAAACCGTCGCGATTTATTCCGACGCCGACAAAGACGCTCTGCACGCGCAACTTGCCGACGTTCGCTGTCGCGTTGGCACCGAAGACGCCTTCGACAGCTATCTCAACCGTGCGGCGATTATCGACGCGGCAAAGACCACCGAAGCGGACGCGGTTCACCCCGGTTACGGTTTTTTGTCGGAAGATGCCGATTTCGCTCAAATGGTCGTCGATGCGGGCATGACTTGGATTGGTCCGTTGCCCGAAACGATTCGGCTTGTCGGCGACAAAGACGCGGCGCGAAACTCAATGATTCCGTCGGGTATTCCAATGTCGAAAGGCTCCGAGCCGTTGACCGATAACGATATGGCACTCAAAGCGGCGGCGGAAGTCGGTTACCCCGTCATTTTGAAGCCCGTCAGCGGCGGCGGCGGCAAAGGCATGTTTATCGCGCACGACGACAACGAACTCCGCCACGTACTTGGACTTGTCGACGTGACGCGGAACAGATTTTATTTCGAGAACTACATTGAGCGTTCGCGGCATATCGAAGTTCAAATTGTCGCAGACAATTTCGGCAGCGTGATTCATCTTGGCGAACGCGAGTGTTCGATTCAGCGTCGCAATCAAAAACTTTTGGAAGAGTCGCCGTCGGTTGCTTTGACGCCCGAAATGCGCGAACGTGTCGGCAAGCTTGCCGTCAAGGCGGCAAAAAGCGTTCACTACTCGAACATCGGCACGGTTGAATTTCTGCTTGACCTCAAGACGAACGAATTTTATTTCATGGAGATTAACCCGCGCATTCAAGTCGAACACGGCATCACCGAAGCCGTCACGGGCATTGACCTTGTCCGCACGCAGATTAAAGTTGCGTCGGGCGAACCGCTTGACTTCGCGCAGGCGGACATTAAATTCACGGGTCACGCGATTGAGTGTCGAATCAACGCCGAAGATCCCGACCGAAACTTCATGCCCACGCCCGGCAAGATTGAATTTCTGCACGAGCCTTCGGGACCTCGCGTTCGTTTCGACAGCGGCGTCACGGCGGGCTTGTCAATCGAGCCGTATTACGATTCGCTTATCGCAAAGCTGATTGTCCACGGGCGCACACGCGGCGACGCAATCCGAATCATGCGGCGGGCTTTGAACGAGTTCATGCTCAAGGGCGAAGACGATTTCGTCAAAACGACCGTGCCGCTCCACCAACACATACTTGACGACGATTGGTTTTGCACGGGCAACATCGACACGCAGTTTCTCAAGCACCGTCTGCCGATTTACGCGGCGGCTCCGAAGAAGTTGACGCTTGCCGACAAGATGGACTCCGACCTTGCCGAACGTTTGGCGCGTGCCGGCGGACAAATCGACATCGATTACGCATAAAATTTTCGGGAGTGATTTGCTTGACGTTAGAAGAAATTATCGACTTCAAACGCGGACAGTACGAGGCACTCAAGGCGGCGTATCGGATTTTCGGGCACGGCGACCTGATGAAGTTTTGGCTGTTCGCGGAACACCGTTGCATCGACAAATGGCTTCACTACTTCCCGATTTACGAGCAATGGTTCAGCCCGTATCGCGGCAAGAAAATTGTCTTCGTCGAAATCGGCGTGCAAAACGGCGGCTCAATCCAAATGTGGCGCGACTACTTCGGCAAAGACGCCAAAATTGTCGGCATTGACATCAACGCGGCTTGCAAGCAATTCGAGGACGCGGACAATAACATTTTCGTCGAAATCGGTTCGCAGGACGACCCCGAATTTTGGCACCTGTTCCGTGAAAAATATCCGCGTGTCGACATCTTGCTTGACGACGGCGGGCACAAGATGAATCAGCAGATAACGACGTTTCGCGAAATGTTTCCGCACATCAAAGACGGCGGGCTTTACCTGTGCGAAGACTGCCACACATCTTATTGGAACAAAAAAGATTTTCCGGGCGGCGTAAAGAAACCGAACACATTTGTCGAGTTCACTAAAAATCTTATCGACGAACTCAACGCTTTTTACACGGGCGACGAACTTAAGCCGACATACAACACGCTCAACATGGGCGGCATTCACTTTTATGACAGCATCGTCGTCGTCGAGAAAAAGCAAATTCCGTTCGTACCGTTCCACTTGCGCATCGGCAAAGAAGCGGCGGTTAAGCCGTTTGCGGATGTTTTGTAATTTGTGACGAATTTTTTTGCCGCTCGAACTTTCGGGCGGCAATTTTTTTGCGGCAATGAAGGAACTTTTACAAGACGGGCGAATAAGTACCGCTAATAATTGCTTTGAAACGGTTGGCGGCGCGTGTCGTCGACGCAAAAATTCAGCCAAGGGAGGCGTCCAAAGTGATTCGGGTTTTGATTGCTGATGACTCGGCGTTTATGCGAAAGGTCCTCTCTGATCTTTTCAACAGTCAAAACGACTTTCAGGTTGTCGGCACGGCAAGCAACGGTCAAGACGCTGTCGACAAGGTTAAAAAGTTTCAGCCCGACGTGTTGACGCTCGACGTTATCATGCCGACCATGGACGGGTTAAGCGCGCTTGCGATTATCATGGAACAATGCCCGTTGCCCGTTGTTATGATCAGTTCCACGACGCAAAAAGGCACCAACGAAACGATTCGGGCACTGGCATTAGGCGCGGTTGATTTCGTGAGCAAGACCGGCGGCGCGATTTCCAAAATCGACACCATCAAGGATGAAATTCTGTCCAAGTGCAGACTTGCCGCCAAAGCCCGCGCTTACCGAAACGTAACGTCCGCTGCCTCAAGCAAGCCGCTTGTTTACACGCCCAAACCTGTTGAGCCGCCGAAAATGCGCACGATTGAAGTTCGTCGCCGCACGGGGCTTGTTTTGGGACAGAAGCCGACGATTAATCGCATTCCTTCGACGTTGCCGCCGAAAATCTTGCCGCCGACGGGCAAAAAGCTTGTGACAATCGGCACGTCGACGGGCGGACCTCAAGCACTTCAAACTGTCATAACTCGCCTGCCGGGTAATTTGCCGTGCGGCGTCGTTGTCGTGCAACACATGCCCGCGGGTTTTACTCGTTCGCTTGCCGACAGGTTGAATTCAATCAGCGAAATTTCCGTTAAAGAGGCAGAAAACGACGAAATCATCAAGGCAGGGCAAGTTTACATTGCACCGGGCAATTTTCATTTGCGAATTGCGCCCGCAACCGCCACCGAACGCAAAATCGTCCTGAGTCAAGAGCCGCCCGTCGGGAATCACCGTCCCGCCGTCAACGTCATGTTCGACAGTGCCGCGCAGTTCGGTCGCGATTTGATCAGCGTCATCATGACCGGCATGGGTTGCGACGGTTGCGAAGGCATGAAGCGAATCAAAGAAACCGGCGGCTATTCAATCGCGCAGGACGACAGCAGTTGCGTCGTTTACGGTATGCCCAAAGCCGTCGTTGACGCGGGGCTTGCCGCCGAAGTTCGTCCGCTCCCCAAAATTGCCGAAGCCAGTGTCGATGCGGTGAGGAGATAGGGAACAGAACGAGGGA
>JAFVBP010000312.1 GCA_017479925.1 Selenomonadaceae bacterium
CACAGATTCTGAACTTCGGTTGACGATTCCCCAACCGTCGTGCGAAGTTCCCCGTATTTGTGAGCAATCCGCGTCCACCAAACGCTTTCGGATTGTTCGCGCGCATAATAGAGCACGGCGTGATAATTGTCAAGCGTCCGTCAAGTTAAAAGTTTCTTAAGCGGCGCGGGTGAATGTCGGTTGTCGTTTTGCACGACGGGCGAAACTTGCCGTTGCGGTTCGTCGGCGACGCGGTTGCTGGTACCGCATTGCAGTTCACGCGGCGGCGGGAAGTAAAACTCTACACCCAAAATCGCCGTTTTATAGCCGACAATGGTGTCGACTTCCCAATCGCCGAATCGAGTGCGTTCGAGAGCCTCGACGGGACGCGCCGACAGTTCGTTTCCGATTGGTATTTTGCCGTGATTGGAGATGTAACCTTTCGGACGACGCGGGACTTGACGCGGCATTTGCGATTTTGCGTTTGCCCGTGACGTTGTCGCAGGCAATGCAAAAAGAAACCGCCTCGAAAAACATTTCCGAGACGGTTGCCAATATCGTCAAGTTGATTGAAAAACTTCGTCGCTGACACAACAGCAACGGTAATCGGCCGACATGGATGTCGGCCGGACCGCCCGTCGCATTAATGCAGGATGCATTAACGCGGGCGCGTCTTTCTTTGGTTACTTTCTTTCCACGCGGAAAGAAAGTAACATTTAAACGCCCGTCGTGCGAAACGACAAAAATTCACCGCGCCGCCGCTGACGTTAAGCCGCACGTTTGATTCGCAGGTCGTTGACGGGGAACGTGAAGTACGTGTCGGGATACGGCTCGTCTTTAAGCGTGAAGTGCCACCACTCCGTATCCAGCGGCTTGAAACCGTGTCGAATCATCGCGTCGCGCAGAATCTTGCGGTTGTGCAGTTGCTTGCGCGTGAGCTTGCCGACATAATCGGGGTGCGACTCTTCGCCGAAATAATCGAAGGTGCCGCCCATGTCGACTTCCTTGCCGGTCTTCATGTCGAACAGCGTCAAGTCAACCGTCGAACCGCGAGTGTGACCGGATTTTTCCATAATGTAATCTTCGGGGAACAGACGCGCCTTGTCGAGTTTCGGGTAAAAATATTTCTTCATGCGGGTGTCGTTGACATCTTTCGCCCAACGCACGAAGTGATCAACGGCCATTTGCGGGCGATAAGCGTCGTAAATTTTGAGCCTGTAACCTTGCCGCATCACGTCATCGGAAACAGCTTTCAACGCTTCGGCGGCTTCGCGTGTCATCAACGCGCAGGGCATTTCGTAGCCGTCAATCCTGTCGCCGACGAAATTGTACGTCGAAAAGTAACGAATTTCCTGTATGATGTCGGGCGCGACTTCCGCAAGCACCACGAAGCCCGACGGATCATCGGGCGACGTCGACCTTTGCGCGTCTGCGGGCGCGACCAACAACGTCAACGCCAACAACGCGCCGATAAAAATTTTGACAGGTTTCAAGTTAAGCACTCCTTCCAAACGTTTGCGAAATTATATCACGCGGCGAAGGTTGCGCAAAGTTAATTTTCCGCCTCGTAGCAGGAATCGTCGCCCGTGACGAAAATGCCGTACCACGTGCACCAAAACAAATTTTTTTGCGCGTTCCACAGGCTGAATTTGCAGTCTTCGCAACAGATGTCGGAAAATTTTTCTTGCTGAGGTTTTAGGATGTCGAGATTTTCTGCGTCGATTAATTCGCTGTCGTGAGTGGCCATTGTTATCAACTCCCAGAAATTTTGTTGCTATCGGGTATACGAATTATATGTTGGCGTAAATCAAAGTCAAGCGACGCGAAAATCTCAAGTCGCCCGACAATCGACACATGAAAGCTACCAGTTGCTTCGTTTGCGGCGGACTTTGAAACCCGCGACGGCTATCAACAGCGCGAAAATTTCAAGTCGCCCGACAATCAAAATCATCATGCAGAAAAACTTGCCGACGCGAGACAGTGCGCGAAAATCTTCGGCACCGCACAAGCCCGGCAGGTTCCCGACATTCGACAGGCAGGCGACGGACATTGACACGCCTTTGGAAAATTCCGTGCCCGACAAACTCAAAAGACCCGCGCAGATAAACATTGTCATCAGCGACAGGAAAAAAAACGCCAAAATTCTTGCCGCCGTTCGCATTGGTACGGGCATGTCGCCGAGTTTGATTGCGGGCATCATTCGCGGGTGAAGCATCTTTTGCACTTCGGTCGCGGTGATTTTGAACAGGATAATCACGCGCACGATTTTGAAGCCGCCCGTCACGGAGCCGATACAACCGCCGATCGCCGCCATAACGAAGACGAACAACCTTTCAAAGTCGCCGACGTGTTGATTTGCGCCGCCGTCAAGTGTAATGCCCGACGTCGACACGAACGAAACGATGTAAAACAGCGTCCTGTGCAAGTTTTCGCCTTCGTCAAATTGGAAATCTTGTAAGAACATGCGCACAATCAACAAAATCATCACGAAAAAAATCGTCGAGTACAAAGCTTTAATTTCTGCGTTGGCGAAGAAAATTTTTGCGTTGGCGACGAGCGTGCGGCGGAAACGTGCGCAGTACCGCTTGAAGCGCGTCACGAAAATTTTGCTGAACTCGATTCGCGGCGGCAACAGCGTGTAAACGACGCGGTGATACAGCAAGAAATTTCCGCACGCCAAAAGCATGACGAATATCGCGGCACATTCGACGTAGAAATTTTCGTTTGACGGGAAGTAATCGCCGCCGCCCGTCGACAGGCAACGCATCGCCATAAGCAGCGAATCCCACATGCCGAGACCCGACAACTTGAACGCGACGAAACTCACCGCCGTCAAGAAGCCGTAAACTTTAATGACGCGCAGGCTCATCAAGTTCATCTGTCCGATAATCGCGCTGAAACCTTGTCCGCCTTGCAACGAGAGCGAAACGCCGAAGCAACCGCTTACTTCGGGCAAGACGGTCACCAGCATTATCAAAAACAGCAGCGAACCGAGCCACATCAGCGAACTTTGCCACAGCCGCAGGATATACGGCGCGTCCGCGGGCAAGATTGACAGTCCCGCCGAAGTCAAGTCGCTTATTGTTTCGAGCAGTGCGTCGACGGGCAACAGCCAACCCGTTATTATGAACGGCACCGAGCCGAACACGGCGATTATCGGATACATGACGAGTATTGCCGAGGCTGATTCGGCAAGCGGTGCACGGCGAAACCTGCCGATACTGAAGCGGTGAAAAAGTATTCCGACGCCGAAAGCCGCCGCGCCGATTGAGCCGAACAAAACCAGCATGTTGAAGTTGTTGAACTCATAAATGCCGTACGCAATCGGCAGTACGACCGTCACCGCGAACGTCAACAGTGCTTGACTTTGTATCCGCAGAATCATCTTGAAGTTCATGCCGCGACCTCAAAAATGAAAGTGATTCATCATCTTTTGCGTAAGTGACTTCGCGTCGTCGTTTTTGTGTTCAAGCAGATATTCCAGCGTGTGCACGTTGAAAAATGACGTTATCGGGACGTAGCGGTTGTACTTGCGAAA
>JAFVBP010000313.1 GCA_017479925.1 Selenomonadaceae bacterium
ACGCCCGCAATGTCTTTGATGCCTTCGACGAGCGCGCCCGTGAAAAGATTTATCGCCTGCGACGGACGCACGAGTATTGCCGCGTAAAACGACGCGAACAAAAATCCGATTGTCGCCGCCGCAACGGGGTCAACTTTGCCGTCTTTGACGGAACCAAGCCCGACCGTGAAATTTATCACCGCGATTATCACGAGCGGCAAAATCGGCGAAATCAACGCGGCTGTCGGCAACGATTGTTTCTTTTTGATGAGCGTCGACGACTTCTGCGCGAAAAGTTTGGCAATCGTCTTGACGAGGCTCACGGGCACGGTCAACAACCCGCCGAAAAATCCTTTCAGCAAGACGAGCATTGAATTGCCCGAACCTTCGCCGCGGGGAATATTTATCACGATATACGCGATTGTCACCGTCAGCGAAACTATTGCGCCGGGGACGAAGTAACGCAAAACGGCTTCCGAACCGAAAATGCCGATACCCGTCGCCATGCCCGCGAAGTTCAGCGACGCGCCCGTCATCATGCCGAGCAAAATCAAAATTACCGCGTCAATCGGCTCAATGCCCGCGCTTGTCATAATCGGAATTGCAATCGAACCGATCATGATTATCGCGCCGAGTCCGCTCATGCCCAGGAAAATAAACGCAGTCGCCGCCGTCATTAAAATCGCAATGGCAATCGGTTTGTCGCCCGACAGTTCAGCGGCTTTTTTGATAATCGCGTCCGAGATGCCCGTTTTCTGAATGACTTTGGCGAACATTGAGCCGAAGACGACAAGCGCAATCGGCATACTCAAGCGGAACGAGCCTTTGAGCAAAATGTCGTTGAGCCACTCGAAAAACGGAATGCCGCACACGAAGGCAATCCAGCCCGCCATTAACGGGAGTGCCAAAAGCGTCGGCAACACGCGCACGACCATTAACGCCGCGAAAATTGCGAATCCGACCAACAGTAAAATGCCCGATACAGTCAATGTTGAATCCTCCGTAAAACTTTTTTTGCATACTGCGGCGGGTATTTTAACTTGTCGCGCAGATTAAAGCAAGTTTCGTTGCCGCACGACAATCGTTCGGAAAATCAAAACGACCCGTTTCCGACAAACGCTCTTCGGAAACGAGCCGCTTTGAAGCAAGATGTTGCAGTTCAGTTTAGAGTTTTTTGACGTTGGCCGCTTGGGGACCGCGTTCGCCTTCGATGATGTCGAATGACACTTCCTGACCTTCGTCGAGAGTTTTGTAGCCGTCACTTTGAATGGCCGAGAAATGCACGAAGACATCGTCGCCTTCTTCGCGGGCAATGAAGCCGTAGCCTTTTTCCGCGCTGAACCACTTTACCTTACCAACTGCCATGTCCAAATACCTCCAATGAATTTATCGCTCTTGTGCGCAAGCTTTCTAATTATAGACGCGTAAAATTTTTCTGTCAACCAACAAAATTGACATAGGACGTTGACGGTCAACGAATACTGCGCGAGCGAACTCAAAGGCGGTTTACTTGCGGTTGCTAAGGATGTTGTGAATCAGACTTTGCGCCGATTGCGTCGACGATTGCGGTTTTGATTCGGCTGTCGGTTGTGCGGTTGACGGTTTACTGTCGCGGCGATTCAAAATGTTGCTGATTAAATTCTGCGCGTTTGACGGCGTCGACGGTGCTGCTGACGGAGTTGCCGTCGGTTGCGGCGTCGCGGTCGTAGTGTCGTCTTTGCGGTTGCTCAAAATCGTGTGAATCAGATCTTGCGTTGATTGCGGCGTCGACGGTGCGGCAGTCGGAGTTGCCGTCGGTTGTGAAGCAACTTGGTCGTACAAAGTATTGCCGTTGAAAGTTTGTCCGCCGACGGTGAGCGCGTCAGTGAATTGCCACATTTTGCCGTGCAACGAATCTTGGTCGCCCCACTGCGCGTTCCAAACTTGACAACCGAGCGATTGCCAGTCAATGAAATCCGTCAACCACGAAGCAGTTGAGTAGACGCCGCAGTTGAGCGGTTTGATGTTGTCGAGGAAAGCGCGACAAATCGCCGTGACGTTGGCGCGGCTGAAATCGAAGCCGTTGCGTTTTTTGTAACCGTCGCTGTCGGCAACGTAAACCCAAACGGGCAGCTCCAGCATGACGCCCGCACGTTCGATAATCGACTTGCAGAACCGAGCCTCTTCGGCGGCGGCGGCGGGATTGAGCGCGTACGAGTGATGATACGCTCCGCAAATCAAGCCGGCTTTGTGCGCGCCGTCAACTTGAGCGGCAAAAGTTTCGTCGGCGTCGGTGCGCCCGAAGCCCGTGCGGCAAATGGCGAAATCGATGCCCGCGGCTTTGAGAGCCTGCCAATCGATATTTTCGTTGAAAACCGAAACGTCAACTCCACGCATATTCGTAACCTCCATAACTGCAATTAGGAATTTGGAATTAGCAATTAGGAATTTGCACGCGATTTAATTTCACATTCCTAATTCCTAACTCCACATTGCTTAAAAAAGCTCCCGCGCTTGTGTGTGCGAGAGCCGAATAATCTTTAACGTTTCGAGAACTGTGAAGCCTTGCGCGCTTTCTTGAGGCCGTATTTGCGACGTTCCTTTTCACGCGGGTCGCGGGTAACGAAGCCTGCTTTTTTGAGCGCGGGACGAAGACCTTCGTCGAGTTCCATCAATGCGCGGGTGATTCCGTGACGAATTGCGCCCGCTTGACCTGTCGTGCCGCCGCCTTTGACGGAAGCGATCACGTCGTACTTATCGTTCATCTCCGTCAAAACCAGCGGTTGACGAACGATAAGTTCAAGAGTTTTCAAGCCGAAATATTCTTCCATTGCGCGGTTGTTAATCGTGACTTTGCCGTCGCCGGGGACGAGGCGCACGCGGGCAACGGAACTTTTGCGGCGACCTGTGCCGTAGTAGCTGACTTGTGCCATGGTATCTCTCCTTAACGCGTTTCGATTTTGAGTTCTTCGGGTTTCTGTGCGGCGTAGGGATGTTTGTCGCCCGCGAAGACGTGCAGTTTCCTGAACAGATCTGCGCCGAGTTTGTTTTTGGGCAACATGCCTTTAACCGCGTGTTCGAGGACGCGTTCGGGGTACTTTTGCATCCATTCGCCGGCAGTGGCGTATTTTCCGCCGCCGAGATAGCCGGTGTGGTGGAAGTAGACTTTTTTGCGCAATTTCTTGCCCGTGAAAACGATTTTTTCCGCGTTGACGACGATAACGAAGTCGCCCGTATCGACGTGCGGCGTGAACACGGGTTTATTTTTGCCGCGCAGGACTTTGGCAATTTCGGAAGCCAAACGTCCGACGGTTTTTCCTGCGGCGTCGACGATGTACCATTTGCGCTCAACGTCGCCCGCCTTTGCCATGTACGTATCTTTCACGAAAATTCCTCCATGACTGTGACTTTTTGGAACGCACGACGAAGTTCGCTTTTGTCCGGGGCTAATGGAAACGAAAGGCAACCCGCCATACTCGTGCGATTTTAATTGAAAGCCTTCAGCGTGTCAAGTGGCGTGTTTATCTACTTTTCTTTTGGCGCAAAAGACCCGCTTTGAAAGCGGGGGAACAATTTGTTTGACCGCCTCGCCAATCGAAGTGACAACGCCAAACCAATTGGATGCAACGTCCACGTTGCCAAAAGAAAACAGCCCGCAGGTGAAACATCGTGTTTCAACTGCGGGCGGCGGCCGTCATCCGTGACGGCCGAATTTTCGTCGTGTGTCGGCGGAACAATTTGTTGAGCGTCACGAAAACTTCAAGTTGTAAGCCGTCGCATAAATCACGTCTTTGTTTCGCGCCCAAATCGCATTGAACTGACTTTGCGGCACGGGACATAAATAATCGCTGTTTTCGGCGGAAATTTCGTTCGCGAACTTTTGATAACTTATCGCCCGCTTGATGTGACAATCCTGCGTCAACCGAATCAACGCGGCGGCTTCGGACTCATTGCCGGGTGAAGTGCCTTTGTATCTTTCGGGCGACGGTTGCGGCGGCGCGTTGGTTTTTTGTCGTTGCGCACGACGGGCGTTTGAGTGTTACTTTTCTTTTGGCGTGGAAAGACCCGCTTTAAAAGCGGGGGAACAATTTGACAAGCCGTCTCGTTGCTGAAATGTTTTCATTACGCATTACGCATTTCGCATTGCAGTTCACGTAGCGGCGACCGTCATCCATGACGGCCGAAAACGCGACAAAACATGCACGCAAAAAAAATCGCCGCAATCATCACGGCGATAAACGAATTTCCGCGCAATCATTTTTCGGCGTCGTCGAGGTATCTTTTCAAAACGTAGCCGTACACACCGTTGTATCGAGTCGACACAAACTCGCCGTCATCGTAGTCGTCGGTAATCAAAATCAGCGTACCGAGCGGAATTCTAAGGATACGCCTGGCGTCATAATCAGGAGATACCCGCAACGTAATATACTCTTCGCAGTTGACGACTTTGGCGTACCAAGAAGCCTCCGCAGTGTTGTCTTGCGCGCCGACGATGAACACCGCCGCAATCAGCAGAAACGACGCAAGAAATTTTTTGAACATGTTAATCACCTCGTGCAACGATTATAATTGAATGGGCGTCAAGCTTAATAATCACTTTTGGGATTTTGACTGCAGTTTTCGGACAAAATGACTTCGCCAAATTTCGGCAATCAAAAAGACGGGCAACGGTTAAGTTGCTCGCCTTTAAATTTGCGGGAGTCTGTTGAAACGTCGCGTCAACTGTCGATTATTCTTCGGGCTGGTCGTATTGACGGCGGCGGGAATTGCCCGTACCGTCGCGACGCGCACGATTAATCGACAGCGAAATACGTTTGCGCTTGAGGTCAATGCGCATGATTTTGACTTTGACAACGTCGTTGACTTGAACGGCTTCGTCGGCGTTTTCGATTCGGCGGTCGCTGAGTTCGCCCATGGGAATCAAACCGTCAAAGCCGGGTTCAATTTCCATGAACGCGCCGAATTTCGCAAGCTTGACGATTTTGCCTTCGATAACTTCACCTTCGGAATATTTTTCGGCACGGTCAAGCCACGGGTCGCGTTGAGTTTGTTTGACGGACAGCGAAATTCTGTGCGCTTCGGGGTCGACATTTTTGACATAAACGTCAAGCTCCTGCCCGACTTGCAAAACGTCCGACGGGTGACTGACGCGTTCCCACGAAAGATCGGAGATGTGCGCAAGACCGTCGACGCCGCCGATGTCAATGAACGCGCCGTAGTCAACGAGACGTTTGACGACGCCTTTGCGAATGTCGCCTTCGTGCAGGGAGCCGAAAACTTCCTGCTGAGCGGCTTCGCGTTCGCGTTCCAAAATCGGGCGACGGCTCAACACGAGACGGCGTTTGTGCGATTCGATTTCAATCGGAATTGCCTTGACGGTTTGCCCGACGTAGACGCTCAAATCTTTGACGAAATGAAGTTCCATTTGCGAGGCGGGAATAAAGCCGCGCAGACCGTTGACGGTTGCGGTAAGTCCGCCTTTGACGACCTGAGTGACGTTCGCGTCGACGGTTTGCAAGTCTTCGGATTCGTCGTTGTGCGCTTTAATTTGGCGCAATTCGTCCCAAATGACTTCGTTGTCGGCTTTGACTTTGCTCAACATGCCGCCGTTTTCGCCGCCGAGACTTTGGATGTAGACTTTAATTTTATCGCCCACTTTGACTACGTCGCCCGCATCTTCAGGTTCGGGATAGGCGAGTTCTTTTTTCGGAATGGCAATGTCCTGTTTGTGACGGATATTGACATAGGCTTCGTTGTGATTGACCTGGGTGACGATGCCTTCGACAACTTCATGTTCATGAATGTCCGGAATAGAGTCGATAAGCGCACTCATGTCCTCTTCAGTTTCGACAGTTTTCAAATCATCTGACACTTTTTGTAAACCTCCCCGATAATCCAGTCCGGCGTTGAGGCTCCGGCTGTTATCCCGACTTTGTCGGCTTTTTCTAACCAAACGGGTTTGAGTTCCTGCGCGGTTTCGATATGATATGTGGTGCATTTTGTTCGGCAAAGCTGTGCGAGGCGCGTTGTGTTTGCGCTGTTTCGTCCGCCGATTACAATCATGACGTCGACTTTGCCCGCAAGCTCAAGAGCTGCTTTTTGTCTTTGATCGGTTGCCGTGCATATCGTTCGCAAGATTCGTATGTCGTTTGACTTTCCGAGCAGGTGCGCGACCGTTTTGACGAAATTTTCGCCGCTGACGGTTGTTTGAGAGACGATTCCCAGTTTCGGGCACGGCGGCAAGTTTTGCGCGTCTTGTTCCGATTCCACGATAATCGCTCGGTTGTTTGACCATTCAAAGATGCCTTTGACTTCGGGATGATTTTTTTCGCCGATTATTACGACCGTTCGTCCGTCCTGCGCCAAGTCTTTTGCCGACATTTGCGCTTTTTTGACGTGCGGGCATGTTGCGTCGACCAGATTTAGTCCCCGTGTTTTGGCTTCTTCGTAGACCTGCGGACCCACGCCGTGCGAGCGAATAATTATCGTGCCCTCCTCCATCGCCTTCAAATCTTCGACCGTGCCAACGCCTTTGGCTTTAAGTCGCTCAACCATTTGCGGATTATGGATTATAGGCCCCAATGTGCAACTTTTCCCATCCGCGTGCTCTTCGGCAATTTTTATCGCCCTTTTGACGCCGTAGCAAAATCCCAAACACTCCGATAAGATTACTTCCATTTTGACCACCCGTTCGGTTGATTTTCGGCGAACTGCTTCCTCAACCGCCGATAACCGGCAGTTAATATAGCATAATCAAAACAAGCAAGCAATAACTTTGAGAAAAAATTTTCAATCTTTTGTGTCGGCGGATTTTGACGCGGTTTATTTGACGAAATTGTTATACTTCGCGGGCGGTGATTTTTTGTCGTTGCGCGGTTTGTGTTACTTTTCTTTTGGCGGTTTGTGTTACTTTTCTTTTGGCGCAAAAGAAAAGTAACCAAAAGAAAACAGCCCGCAGGTGATACATCCTGTATCAACTGCGGGCGCGGCCGTCATCAATGACGGCCGATTACCGTTGCGATTGTTGCCGTGCCAATTCCAAATTGCAGTTCGGGCACAGGCGCGCTCGTCATCCATGACGGTCTAATTTCGCTTGGCACCGAAGTTACGAAAAAACTGTTGCCTATTGCCTGCAAAACGGCTACAATAGGCGCGCAAGTTTATTTCATTGGAGGTTGATTCTAAATGATACCGCTTCTGATTGGATTGGGTGTTGCCTATTTGGTCTACTCAAATTGGCAAGAAGTCGAAAACTGGCTCAAAGAATTCCTGCCGAAACTTCAAAACGCGCTCAAAGAAACCGGCATTGTCGATTACGCCGCGAAACTTTTTTCAAGCGTCGAAGGCAACGTCATGCGTCTCGTTCACCGCCTCTATTACAAGGAGAACGGCAAGTGGGTCGAAAAAACCACCGTCCGCGAAATCGACGAGTCGGAAGTTCCCGCCTGGGCTAAAGAAGGTCTCACCGACAAAGAAAGCGACGTTACCGACCGTTACGAGAAAGAACTCGAACTTACCGTTTGAGCGAGGTGAATTGACATGGCACTTGACAAAAAAATCGAAAAGGCCGCCGAATTGCTTGAGGCCGCCAAAAATTTCTTCGTCGATATGGTTCGCCCCGACATGACGCTCGAAAAGATTGCGGAAGTCGTTTCGCCGCGTTTGGACGACACCATCAAAAAATACGAAGCACGCGGGCTTAAATATTCCGCCGGCAAGTTCAGCATCAAATACGCCGACGAAAAGCATTTCAATTTGGAATTCGAGATGTACTTCCAAGACGAGGAAGGCAAGTGGCACAAGTGCGCCAACGAAAGCGAATTGCGTGACTCGATTCTTTTGGAAGACGGCGCGTGGAAGACGATTCAGGCGTTGAAAATCATCACGTTCCCGATTGAAAAGCCCCGCTACAAAGGCGGCGAAGTTCTTCAGCAGGACAAGCGACTCGAAGAGTACAACGCTGCCGAACGCGAACGCATGTTGGCTTTACCGCCGCTTGACGAAACTGTCACCGCCGCGTCCGTTGAAGCCGCAACGGTTGACGAAACCGCCGATAAAGCCGCCGACAAACCTGCGGATAAGCCCGTCGACGAAACTGCAAAAAAATAATCGGTCGCCTTACGCAACCGACAAAAAACCCGACTTCGGTCGGGATTTTTTTTATCTCTCAATGCCGAGCGTCGACATGACGAATTTTTGTTCGGACTCCATTTCGTGGCGGTCTTCGTCATAAATGTGATCGTAGCCCAGCAAATGTAACAGCCCGTGCACTTCCAGAAAAATCACTTCGCGCAGGAATGAATGCCCGAATTCTTGAGCTTGAGCGGCCGCACGTTCCAATGAAATAATCACGTCGCCCAAAACGTCAACCGTCGCGTCCAAAATTTCAGGTTCGTCGCTTTCATAAAATGCGAAACTCAACACGTCCGTCGCACGGTCAACGCCGCGAAATTTTTTATTCAGCGCGTGAATGTGTTCGTCGTCCGTCAACGTGATGCTCAACTCGGCATTTTCGACGCCGTAAATTTCGCCGACGGTATCCGCCGCCCGCAAAATCTGCGCGAACAAATTTTCGTCGACGGTCAAAGTTTCAGGCTCAAAGCCGATTGTCGTATTCATGTTGCCTCCTCGTGACGTTGGTAAGCTTCGACGATTCGCGAAACGACTTCATGACGCACAACGTCCGCCGAAGACAATTGAGCAATTCCGACGCCTTTGACGTTGCGCAGAATTTCGACCGCCTCCGACAAACCCGACGGTACGCCTCGCGGCAAGTCAATTTGCGACAGGTCGCCCGTGACAACCATGCGCGAACCGAAACCCAGTCGCGTCAGAAACATTTTCATTTGCTTTGACGTGGTGTTTTGCGCCTCGTCGAGGATGATGAACGCGTCGCTCAACGTCCGCCCGCGCATGTACGCAAGCGGTGCAATTTCGATTACGCCGCGATTCCAAAATTTTTGGTACAGGTCGAAGCCCAAAATTTCTTTCAGCGCGTCGTAAAGCGGTCTCAAATACGGGTCAACTTTTTCCGTGATGTCGCCCGGCAGAAAGCCCAAACGTTCGCCCGCCTCGACGGCAGGTCGCGTCAAAATGATTTTTCGCACGTCTTTGACGCGCAGGTAATGTGCCGCCAACGCCACCGCAAGGAAAGTTTTGCCCGTGCCCGCCGCGCCGACGCCGAAAGTCACCACGTGCCGCCGCATCGTGTCGACGTAATTTTGTTGCCCGACGCTTTTGGCTTGAATGTGCACGCCGCCCGACGTGACGATAATCGTTTCAGCGGAAAATTTGTCGTTCGTCAACAAGTCGCCTCCTCGAAGATTTTCTGCGGCATGAGTATATCAAAATTTCGCCGTCAAGCAAGCGTCGCGTTGACATTGCCGCCGCCAAACTTTAAAATTCTGTCAACGCAGTAGGATTCACGTTTCGACGCACCAACGTTTCAAGGAGGAATTTTTATGGCGACACGAGTCAAAAACAATCTCGGTGCAGTCCGTTCGCTCAACACGCTAAACAAAAATTCGCGGGCGGCGCAGAAAAATCTTCGCAAGGTTGCCACGGGCGAAAAAATCACGTCCGCCGCAGACGACGCCTCCGCTTGGGGCATTTCCGAACGCATGCGCGAAAAAATTCGTTCGCTCGACCAGGCGAATCAAAACACGCAAAACGATTTGGCTATGATGAACACCGCCGAAGAAGCCGTTGCCAACATCGTCGACATTTTGCGCACGCTCAAGCAAAAGGCGATTGACTCCGCCAACGACAGCAACACCGACGAAGACCGCCGAATCATGCAGAAAGAAGTTGACCAGCTGATTGACCAAATCGACGACAACGCGCTTGTCACCTTCAACGGCAAGTTTCTCGTCAACGGGCAGATGAGCGGCTTAACTAAAAACCTTATGTCCGTGTGGGTCTGCAACGGACTGGAAGCTCCGCCGCACGGATATTCTTCTGAACATTATATGCTCACAAAGATTACCGACCTAAAAGATCGCGACGGTGCCTCGCTTCAAATCCAATCAAGCGACAAAATGATGTTCACGTGGACGCTGGACGGGAAAACCATGTCAACTATAACAACCGTCGGCAATGACAGCGATTCCACCTTACATTTTAAAATCATGCGTTGTGGGAACCATGAAGTTTATCGTTACACCGGAACCCCTGGGGATCCATACGCTTTGACGGCACGTTGGGCCGCGTTCAACACAGTGGACGCAGACCCTGGCACCGGCTTTCCCGGCGGCTACGTCTTATGGCATGATAACAACTTCGATTTCAGTAGTCATAACGCCGGATGTGTTCCTTTGACTTTTATTAATAACCCTTACGCCTACGCGATAACCGACCGTGAAGGCAAAGTGCTTCGCGTTCCGAATCCCGAAGATCATCCGTTCGTCGTCGCCGCTTTTAATGAGATCAGCTTGTCAAGCTTTAAAATCACCGTCATGGACGAAGGCGGACATATCAACGAACACGCGACCAATGCGTTAAGATTCGAGTTGCTTCAACGCGGCGAAAGTTCTTCAAGTAGTGACGGGGGGGGGTTGGCATCTACTGCGGCAACTTTTCACGTCGGCGCGGGCGCGAATCAATCGATAACCGTCGGCTTGAGCGACATGCGCGCTTCGGCTCTCGGACTCAAAAGCAAAGACGGCGCGAATACAATCAGCATATTGACCCGCGACGATGCACTTGTTGCAATCGACGTATTCGACGGTGCGATTAAAGGTGCCCTTGACCAGTTGACCTCAATCGGCGCGGTTGAGGCTCGACTCGAATACACAATCGGAAATATCGACACGTCGACCGAAAATGTGCAGGCGTCCGAATCGACAATCCGCGATGCCGACATGGCACGTGAGATGACAGCTTACACCCGCGACAACATTTTGACACAGGCGGCGCAAGCAATGTTGGCTCAAGCGAATCAAGATGCGTCGTCGATACTCGGCTTGCTGTCGTAAAGATTTTGGCGTAAAAAAAATCAGCAACTCGCTCCTCGGAACGGGTTGCTTTTCGTTTGCAAAAAATTTTTACGCATTCAGCACGGGACGAATCTGCGCGACAATTTCTTTCATGACGGCGGCGGTTTGAACCAAAGCCATGCGCACGAAACCTTCGCCGTTTTCGCCGAAAGCACTGCCGGGCGTCACCAAAACGTTCGCACGGTCAAACAAAGTTTCGACGAATTCAGCGGACGTGCCGAAACCTGCGGGGACGGGTGCCCATACAAACATTGTCGCACGCGGTTTGTCGACGTGCCAGCCTGCCGCGTTCAAGCCGTCAATCAGCGCGTCAATCCGCTCGACGTAAGCCGCACGAGTTTTGTCGATAACTTCACGCGGACTTTCGAGAGCCGCAATCGCCGCTTTTTGAATCGGCAGGAACAAGCCGTAATCGATATTGCTTTTGAGCAGTTTGACGCGCTTGACGACTTCGCCGTTGCCCAGGCAAAAACCGATACGTGCACCCGCCAAGCCGTACGTCTTCGACAGCGAATTAAATTCGACGCCGACATCTTTGGCACCTTTGAAACTCAAAAAACTTCCGCCGCGTGTGCCGTCGAAAATCAGTTCGCTGTAGGCGTTGTCGTGCAGGACGACAATATCGTTGCGTTTGGCGAAGTGAATCAGCCGTTCGTAAAAATCTTCGGGCGCGACCGCCGTCGTCGGATTGTTCGGGTAAGACACAACCATAAACTTTGCACGTGCGGCGACATCTGCGGGAATTTCGTCAAGATTGATGACGTAATTGTTTTCGCGACGTTGCGGCATGAAGTAAAGTTCCGAGCCGGCAAGTTTTGCACCGTCCGCGAAAATCGGATAACACGGGTCGGGCACAAGCGTCAAGTCGCCGTCGTCAATCAGCGTCAACGCAATGTGCGACAGACCTTCCTGCGAGCCGTACAGCGAACAAATTTCCGTCGACGGGTCAAGCTCCACGCCGTAACGTCGGGCGTACCAACCGGCCGCGGCGGTCAACAATTCGTTCGTGTCGGTTATCGCGTACACGTAATTTTCGGGCTTGAGTGCTTCGTCCGACAAAACTTTCATGACGTGCGCGGGCGGCGGAATGTTCGGCGCGCCGATTGACAGATCGAAAACTTTTTCGCCTGCGGAAATTTTGTCGCGCTTCATTGTCGCAAGCCGTGCGAAAACTCCTTCGCCGAAAAGATTCATGCGCTTTGCAAAGTTCAAGTTACAGACCTCCAAAAATGTTTTTCCAATCAACGGGCGGTTCGCCGTCGAAAATGTTTTCGTCGAGCGCGGAAACGATTTTGACGTTCGTGTCCCAAAGCCAATCCAAAGCTTCAAGCGACGACATTTCGCGATTCGTGATGAAATGCGTCGCGTGCCTTAAAGCGTGCGGAGAAATTTTTTCGCCGCCGACAAGCAAAATGTTTTTGCCCGCGTCGGAGCCGAAACGTTTGACGAGCGTCGCCAGCAAGTCAAAATCCGCGTCCGAAGAATTTTCGTCAAGCCAAACGACAAGCACGGCGTCTTCAAAATTCGATTGACAAAAGCCCGCGACGACCCGAAACAACAGCGGTTTGGGCGATTGAAAATCCGCGACGAAATTGTAAACCTTCATGCCGCTTGCAACCAATTCGTCGACATGCCGACCGATTTCGTCTTCGGGAATTTGTTCGAGTTCGGGCGACCAATGCCGCGACAAAAATTCTTCGACATCGGACATGAGCGGCAAGTTGGCTTTGATTTTGTCGAGCGACCAATTCCACCACTTGACGGCAAGAAATTTTTTAATCGTCGCCGCGTCGAAACGATACTTGACGACACGCGCAGGATTTCCCGCGACAATCGCGTAAGGCGGCACGTCTTTGGTGACGACGGCTTTTGTGCCGACAACCGCGCCGTTTGCAATGTGTACACCGCCGAGAATCGTCGCGTCGTAACCGATCCAAACGTCATGCCCGACGACAACTTGATAATGATTCGGGCACGTGTTCGGAATTGTTTCGACGTCGCCGAAAACGTTTCGGACAAATTTGTCAAAGTCGAACGGTGCAGTCGAAACGCTTTTGTAGTCGTGATTGGCAGCCGTCAAAAAAGTTATCTTTTCCGCCAGCGACGAAAAGCGTCCGAACAAAACGTTCGGTATCCTGTCGGTATGCGGAAAAATCGTGAGCGTCGTTTCGCCAAAATAACTGCCCGTGCCGACCGTCAAACAGTGTTGCGTGCCGAGTCCTTCGATTTCGTAAGCAAGTCGACGGTCATGCGGTTTCGGAACAATCGTGTCGAAAATCAACGTGCGCGCCTCCCGAAATTATTTCTTGATTTTGACGCAGGCGGAAAACTTGTCGTAATTCGCCTTGACAGTCTCGTTGGTCGAGCTTTGTTTGGCGGCCTTCTGCAGGAAATTCCAGGCGTCCTCGTATTTTTTCTGGCGGAAGTAGGCGACGGCAATGTCGTTGTACGCGTCGGGATTAATCGTTTCGATTTCAAGCGCGGCTTCAAAATCGCGAATTGCACCTTTGAAGTCGTCTTTGGCAAGCTTGAGCCGTCCGCGATTGTGCCACGCGTTGACAAATTTATCGTCGACGGTCAAAAGCTTGTCGTAAGTTTTAATCGCGTCGTCGAATTTTTTGAGCTGTTCCTGAGCAAGTGCCAAGTCGAACAGTGCTTCGGTAAGTTCGGGTTCCGTGTCGACGGCAGTTTGAAAATCGTCGCGTGCCGCGTAGAAATCTTCGCGTTCCATGTTGACAAGCCCGCGATAAACATGCGCCGCCGCTTTGTCATCTTCGAGGAAAACTTTCATGTCCGCCGCGTCCAACGAGGCGTCGGAGCCGTCGGGCATTTGCGCTTCCATCCACAAATTCAAAATGTCTTCGCCGTAATGGTTGCCGGGGACAGCCCAAACGCCGTTCAAGTCCGTCCACTTCGTGAGCTTGCCGAAAATCTGCGGGCGAAATTTTTTGATTAAATCGTAGCGCGGGTCGACAATGTCAACTTTCGGCGGGCGTTTCGACGCGTAAGACAGCAGATGTTGAATGTGCGCACGAATGCCGATTTGCGGTGACGGGAAAAATGCGCCTTTGACGCCGCCGCCCGTGGTGCCCAGTCCGCAGTAGTTGTTTTGTTCGGGGACAACGTCGCCGCCGTAAGCCCAAGTGCCGGTCTCCTTAATCGCCTGACAAATCGCAATGTCGGGACGAATGCCCTCGCGGCCGCCTTCGATATAGTACATGTTGACCAGCGCGGGCACGGTGCAGTTGATTTTCGGATTCGGGTTGCGCTTGTTGATGAAGTTGACCATTTGCGCTTGCGACGCGACGGGTTCGCCGAAAAGCGGCACGTCCGAATAATCTTCGCGCAGGACAATCATCGGGCTGCCGTGTCGTTCGGAAGTGACCAGTTCAATCTTTTTGAGTTGACGCTTGTTGAATTTGACTTTCGGTTTTTTGTCCGCCGCGGACGCGCACGCCGTCAACACGAACGTCAACACGAAAATTAACGCGACGCTTAAAAGTTTTTTCACGCGGGTTGCCTCCTCACACGTTGAAGTAATCGATTTTCATTGCGCGCTTGACGCGGTTGAGAACTTTCGACGCCTTCGCACGGGCTTTTTGAGTGCCGAATTTGAGGATGTCCATGACTTCATCGGGACGCGCTTCGTATTCGGCATGACGGCGGCGAATCGGTTCCAAAACTTCGTCGAGAACTTCGCGCAGATATTTTTTGACGGCAACGTCACCAAGTCCGCCGCGTTGATATTGCGCTTTGAGTTCGGCAACTTTTTCGGTGTCGGTCGCGAAGGCGTCAAGGTACGCAAAAACGACGTTGCCTTCGACGTGCCCGGGGTCTGAAACGCGAATGTGCGTCGGGTCGGTGTACATGTTTTTGATTTTCGCGGCAACTGTCGCCGAATCGTCGCTGAGATAAATTGCGTTACCGAGCGTCTTGCTCATTTTCGCTTTGCCGTCGATGCCCGGGAGCCGTCGACAAATTTGGCTTTGCGGCAAGAAAATTTCGGGTTCGACAAGAATGCCTTCGCCGTAGAGTTCATGAATTTTGCGGACAATTTCGCGGGTCTGTTCAAGCATTGGAGCCTGATCTTCGCCGACGGGCACGATGTTCGCGTCAAAAGCCGTGATGTCCGCCGCTTGACTGACGGGGTAGCACAAAAATCCCGCGGGAATGCTCGTCTCGAAATTTTTCTGCGCGATTTCGGCTTTGACTGTCGGGTTGCGCTCAAGTCTCGAAACCGTGACGACGTTCATGTAGTAAGCTGTCAACTCGAACAGCTGCGGTATCTGCGACTGGATAAAAATCGTCGACTTCGCGGGGTCAAGTCCGACTGCCAAATAATCAAGCGCGACGTTTAAAATGTTTTCGTGAACTTTGGCGGGAGTGCCCGCGTGGTCGGTCAGTGCCTGCGCGTCCGCAATCATGATGTAAATTTCGTCGAATTCGCCCGAATTCTGCAGGCGCACGCGTTCGCGAAGACTGCCGACGTAGTGTCCGAGGTGAAGTTTGCCCGTGGGTCTGTCGCCCGTCAAAATGATTTTCATGCTGAAAAAGCCTCCTTAAAACTGCAATGCGTAATGCTTAATGCGTAATGCTTAATGAAAACCGAAGCCGTCAATCTGACAAGTCAAACGTCATTGCCGCGACCCGATTTAAACGGTTGATGTCGCCCGTGTTGTCGACGGTTCAAGTGCCGCGCCCGATTTAAACGGTTGATGTTGCCCGTGTTGTCGACAGTTCAAGTGTCGCGCCCTGCTTTAAAAGCGGCGGAAACACCGTAACGTTTCGACAGCTTAAGCGTTGCCGCGATTGACCTTCGTCGTCAGAAGTTCGCGCAGGAAATTTTGGAACTTGTCCGCGCCCGTTTGAAATTGCACTTCGACGCAAACGACGTAAACGGGAATGTCGCGAATTTCTTTGGCGACCTCGTCGGGAATTTTGACGGCGTCTTTTTCGGTGACGACAATCATTTCCGCGCCGAACGAATCAGCCTGCCGCAGAATGTCGCTCATTTCGTCGGGCGTGTAATCGTGATGGTCGGGATAGCGAAGACTCGAAATAATTTCCGCGCCCAAGTCCCGAAGCGTGCGTTCAAACGACGCGGGGTTACCAATCGCCGAAACCGCCATGACTTTGCGACCGGAAATCGTGTCGACCGAAACGCCGTCGCCCGCCAAGTCAACCGTCCACTCGGCAAGCGGAATCAAGCAACGCGGGCGGTGAATGCTCTCGACAATCAGCGCGTCGGGATTGTACTTTTTGACTGTGTCGCGAATCAATTCCCGTGAACCTTCACGAGCCTGGTCAACTTTTGTCATCAAGCAAACGTCGGCGCGGCTTATGTGCGAAATCGATTCACGCAACGTTCCCCGCGGCAAAAGATGCCCGTTGCCGAAAACCGACACGGCGTCGACAAGCAAAATGTCAACGTCGCGGATAACCTGCCAATGCTGATAGCCGTCGTCAAGAATGACAACCTGCGCGTCGAAATTTTCAATGGCGTATTGCCCCGTGACGGCTCGTCGCGCACCGATTAAAACGGGCACGTTCGGCAGGTGTTTGGCAAGCATGTAAGCTTCGTCGCCCGCTTCGGCAGCGTTCATGTGCAAAGTTTTGCCGTCCGACACAATGCCGACTTCGCCGCGAAATTTTGCCCGATAGCCGCGATTCAAAATGACGACTCGATAGCCCATGTCGCGAATTTCTTTGGCAAGCCGTTGCGCCGTCGGAGTTTTGCCCGTGCCGCCGACCGTGATGTTGCCCAAACTGATGACGAAACAGTTGAGCCGCTCCTTGCCCGAAAAACCGAGTTCGTAGCCGAGCAAACGCAAATCGACCAGCGACTTGTAAACCAGCGAGCCGAGGTACAGCACGAAAATTATCAGGCGATTAATCAGCCCGTAAACGTCTTCGTCGTGCATGAGCTTGAGGAAATACGTCTGCACGTTTTCGATTTTTTCCGTCGTGTTCAGGTGGCGACCGTTTTCGTTGGCTTCGTATTCGGTCAACATTTTGCGCAACAGGACGGCTGATTTTCGCGACGCGCCGCGATTTTCGTGGACAATCGCAATGGTTTCGCGTTCAAGGCGCAAACGTTCTTCGGGTTCGTCGAAAAGTTTTTTCGCCTGCGCGGCAAGTTCGTCGTCGTCGTTGACGGTGACGCAAGCGTTGCGGTTTTTGAACAGCGCGTGCAGGTCTTTGAAATTTTCCATGTGGTGCCCGACGATAATCGCCTTGCCGTGCGCCGCCGGTTCCAAAATGTTGTGCCCGCCGTGCGAAATCAAACTGCCGCCGACATAAATCACGTTGCCGATGCTGTAAACTTGACCGAGTTCGCCAATCGTGTCCAAAATGATTATGTCTTCGCCTGCGGGCGGACGTTTCTGCAATTCGGTTCGCGTGCCGACGGTAAAACCTGCCGACTTGCACAGCGCGACGACTTCACGGGTTCGCAAAAGTTCACGCGGGGCAATGACGAGCCGAGCTTTCGGGTGATTTTCGCGAATTGCCTTGAACGCTTTGAGCACGAAATTTTCTTCGCCGCGGTGAGTACTTCCCGCAAGAAAAATTTCCGTCGCGTCCGTCAAGCCCATGTCCGACAAAATTTTGGCACGTTGTTCGGGCGTGACATCGGTATACGTCTGGTCAAATTTCGTGTTGCCCGTGATTGTGACGAGTTCGGGCGGCGCGCCGAGTTCCATGACGTAGCCCGCGTCGACATTTGACGCCATTGCGAAAAGTTTCACCGTGCCGATCATGTCGCGCAGAATCGAAAACATGTACTTGTACCGCTTGACGCTTTTTTCCGAAATGCGACCGTTGACCATCATGACGGGCACGCGGTGAGCACGTGCGGCTTTGAGGAAGTTCGGCCACAGTTCCGTTTCGACGTTCAAAAACACACGCGGCATGATTTTTTTGAACACCGACTCCGAGATAAACGGCAGGTCCAGCGGAAAGTAGATGATGCTGTCGGCGTCTTTGATGATTCGGTTCGCCATTTCGTAACCTGAAGCCGTCACGACCGAAACGAGTATCGGCGACTTCGGGAATTCGCGGCGAAATTCTTTGATGAGCGGGCTTGTCGCGACGATTTCGCCGACGGAGGCAGCGTGCACCCAAATGCAATTTTTCTTCGCGACGGGTTCAAGCGCGCTCTTCGGTATGAAGCCGAAACTCTGTTTGATTCGTTCGACAAAGCCGCGTTCGCGAATCGCTCGAATCATGAACACGGGGATAATCAGAATCACGACGATTATCGCCGCGATGTTGTAAATTATTTGCACCGAACGGGTTCCTCCGTAAAAAATTTTAGCCGATTATAACACACGCCAGAAATTTTTCATACAACGCAAAAAAAATCTGCCGACCACTTTAAAAGTGGCAGAACAATTGGGCAAGCCGCATAATTTTCCGATGCTATCGTTAAGCCATGATGTTTGCGCAAAAAAATCCCGCGTCGTTGCCGACGGGGAATTTTTTTGTTCGCTCAGCCGATCGAAATTAGAAACGGTTTTTCGCAACGTATTGACACATGTTCCACTCAATCGGCGTGTCGTCAGGCGTCGCTTCACCGGAATAACCCGCCGAATTTTTAAAACGGCGCGTCCCGTTGTAACGAATCACCAATTCATAATCGAGGTACTGAACGGTCTTGCCGACCATCTTCAGTCGCGCCGAAAAACCTTTGCCGGTTTCGGTAGTCCACAACTTTACTATCGTGTCGGTCATCAGGTAACATTCCATGCCCGTCGCGTCCGAGGTGCCGACGTAATAATCAGCCGCTTGAGCCGTCGATAACTGCGCGAACAGCAAGCCGCAGATCAAAGCGATTCCGAATACGAGATGTTTCATGATTCACACCTCCCGCAGAAAATTTTGTTAGCGGTAACGTTGCAGGTCAAACGTCACTTGTCGCCGACCGCTGAAATTTTCGTTGACGGTAACGTTGCGGGTCAAGCGTCACTCGTCGCCGACCGCAAAATTTTCGTTCGCGACAACGTCACGGGTCAAGCGTCACTTGTCGCCGACCGCTGAAATATTTCGTTAGCAGTAACGTCACGGGTCAAGCGTCACTTGTCCGCCGACAGAAAATTTTTGTTCGCAAGGTGTCAATTGCTCAGAATCACAACCCAGTAATATTTTTCGGCGGAATCGGGCTTGTAAAAATACGCAATGCCGATTGTCGTGTAATTGGTGCTCAAAATTTTGCTGTCATTTTGCTTAAGGTACCAATCGATGATTTCTTGCGGATTGTCGTAGCCGCTGTGAATGTATTCCCACGTCGATTTTTGTTGAAATGACGGCGGCAGAACAGTCCACCAACCGGAGCCGTCGGGACGTTTGTCCGACCATTTTTGAGTAAGCTCTTCGACGCGCACGCGGGCACCTTTGACCAGGACGCTGTTTCGAGTCAACGGTTTCTTGCCGACTTTGGCGCGTTCGTTGTTGATGAGTTCCATTAAGTCGCCGGTCTTAATTTGTTCGTCGCTGAGCCACGGTTTCGACGGCTCGGTACTCGGCGGCGTGACGGGTTCAATCGGCGTCGGCGGCTTAATCGGCTCAACGGGTTTCGGCGGTTCAATCGGCGTCGGCTGCTCAACGGGCGGTTTCGGTTGCTCGACGGGCGGTTTCGGTTGCTCGACGGGCGGTTTCGGTTGTTCGACAGGCGGCTTCGGCTTCGGTTCTTCGACGGGCGGTTTCGGTTGTGCGACGGGTTCGGGTCTGTCAAGCGGCTTTGGTCTGTCGATTGGCGTTTTCGGCTCGTCTTTGGCTTTGCGTTTGTCGATTAGCCTGTCAATTTCGCGTTGCAGGGCGTCGGTGTCGATTTGCACGGTGACCGTCACGAAAACTTGAATGACGCCGTTGTCGCTCAAAGACTTGCGGATGTCCGTGTTTTGAATTTTCATGATGCCGCCGGTAATCGTTTCGACTTCGTCCTCGACAAGTTCAAGGTCGCGCATCCGCGATTGACTTTTAATATAAACGCCGGCTTGTTCCTGTGCGTGACGCAGTGCTTTTAACTTTGCGCGGTCGGTGGCCTTGTCTTGAGATTCGTCTTCGCTCATGGTTGCTTGACCTTCGCCGATGTAAACTTCAATCGCAGCTTCGGCAGCGGGCATGAAAAACAAACTCCCTGCAATGAGCGTAGTCACAAACAATTTCTTCATGACCGCTCGCCTCCCGTAAATTATTTTTGGCGATTATATCATAAGCGAAAAAGTTTTCACACACGGCGCACGAAAAAAAATCTGTTTCTAACAATCGATTGACGCTGTTGCGGGCTTGTGATAAATTCCCGTGCGGGAGGGATTCACATGAAAAAATTAATCAACGCGGTTGACGCCGTCGAAGAACAAATGATTCTCGGTCTTGTCAAGTCCGCGCCGAAGAAACTTGCCAAACTCGATTGCGGCAACGTCGTCGTTCGTGCGCAGAAAAAATCCGCCGACAAAGTCGCGCTCGTTTCGGGCGGCGGCTCGGGTCACGAACCTGCACACGGCGGCTTCGTCGGCACGGGCATGTTGGATTGCGCGGTTGCGGGAGCGGTTTTCACTTCACCCACGCCCGATAAAATTTTCGAGGGCATCAAAGCCGTCGCGACAGATCAAGGCGTGCTGTGTATCGTCAAAAATTACACGGGCGACGTTTTGAATTTCGAGATGGCAATGGACATGGCGTCCGACGAAGACATCAAAGTCGCGCACGTTGTTGTTAATGACGACGTTGCCGTTCAGGACAGCCTGTATACCACGGGACGACGCGGCGTCGCGGGAACGATTCTCGTGCACAAAATCGCGGGTGCCAAAGCCGAAACGGGCGCGTCGCTCGACGAAGTCAAAGCCGTCGCCGAAAAAGTTATCGCCAACGTTCGCACAATGGGCATGGCAATTTCACCGTGCACCGTTCCCGCCGCGGGCAAACCGGGCTTTGAACTCAGCGACGACGAAATGGAAATCGGTATCGGCATTCACGGCGAACCGGGCACGCACCGCGACAAATTGCAATCCGCCGACGAAATCGCCAAAAGTTTGCTCGACAAAATTCTCGCCGACATCGACTTCAAAGGCAGCGAAGTTGTCGTTATGGTCAACGGCATGGGCGCAACTCCGCTCATGGAACTGTACATAATCAATAACTTCGTGCAGGATTATCTGGCTCAAGCGGGCATCAAAGTTTATGACACGATGGTCGGCAACTTCATGACTTCAATCGAAATGGCGGGCTTTTCGCTCACGTTGCTCAAACTTGACGACGAACTCAAACAACTTTACGACGCGCCTGCGGATACTCCCGCGCTCAAGAGGTAACCGACATGACCGACAGCAAACGGATTATCGCGATTGTTGAAGCCGTCGCGAACAAAATCGAAGCCGAAAAAGACTTCTTAACGCAACTCGACAACGAAATCGGCGACGGCGACCACGGAATTAATCTTGCACGCGGTTTCAAAGCAGTTCAGGCGAAGTTGCCGACTTTGGCGGACAAAGACATCGGCGCGATTTTAAAAGGCGTCGGCATGGAACTCGTTTCGACCGTCGGCGGCGCGTCGGGACCCCTGTACGGTACCGCGTTCATGAAGGCGGGCAACGTCACCAAAGGCAAGCTCGAATTGACGGATGCGGAATTTGCGGCGGCACTTGATGCGGCGATTAACGGCGTCAAAATGCGCGGTAAAGCCGTCGAAGGCGAAAAAACCATGCTCGACGCGCTTTGTCCCGCTTACAAAGCTCTCAAAGACGGGCTTGACGCGGGCAAATCGTTGGTTGACGCTTTGGCTGACGGCGTGACTGCGGCTCAAAACTGCGTCGAATTCACCAAAACGATTATCGCCACGAAAGGACGCGCCAGTTACCTCAAAGAACGCAGTCTCGGACATCAAGACCCCGGCGCAACGTCGTCGCTGTTCATGTTGCAATGCGCACTTGAAACACTGCGGGAGGCGTGACCATGGTCGGTATCGTCATTGTTTCGCACAGTCAAAAACTTGCCGAAGGCGTCGTCGAACTTGCCAAAATGATGGCGTCCGAAGCTCCGATTGCGGCGGCGGGCGGTCTCGAAGACGGCAATTTCGGCACCAGTTACGAAAAAATTTCTGCGGCGATTGAGTCGGTTTATTCGGCTGACGGCGTCGCGGTGCTCATGGACATGGGTTCCGCCGTCATGACGACCGAAATGGTGCTTGAAGATCTTGAGCGCGACAACGTCAAAATGCTCGATTGCCCGCTCGTCGAAGGTGCAGTTTTGGCGGCTGTCGAATCTGTCGGCGGAATTTCTTTGGACGCGTTGTCCGAACGAATTGCCGAAGCCCGCGCCGTCAAAAAGCTCGACAACTAAAAAAATCCGCCGTCGAAAAGCGGTATCACATAGCTTAATTCAGAGTCGTTGCGCACGACGGGCGTTATTAAATGTTACTTTCTTTCCGCGTGGAAAGAAAGTAACCAAAGAAAGCCGCGCCTACGCGGCGGGCGGCTACTCATTCGTCACCGAAATGTATTCGCTACGGTCAATCGCCTGTGCGCCGCATGATACATCCTGTATCATACGCGGCGCGTGGCCGACATCCATGTCGGCCGGCAACGTGACGTTGCATCCAATTGGTTTGACGTTTTCGCTTCAATCGGCGGTTGACGGTTGCGCGTCGCATCAAATTAAGCATTACGCATTAAAAAATCCCCGTCGGTCGTGACGGGGTTTTTTGTTATGTCTTGAGCTTGCCGACAAGTTCCGAAACGTTTTTCAAACCGCGTTGTCGCAGGTAAGTTTCCAGGTCGTCAGCGATTGTCATTGTGATTGACGGGTCGGCGAAATTCGCTGTCCCGACGGCAACGGCAGAGGCACCCGCAAGCAAAAATTCAATCGCGTCACGTGCCGAACGAATGCCGCCCATGCCGACAATCGGGATTTTGACAACCTGCGCGGTCTGCCAAACCATGCGAAGTGCGACGGGCTTAATCGCGCCGCCCGATAAGCCGCCCGTCACGTTGCCGAGAGTCGGTCGCCACGTGTCGATATTGATTTCCATGCCCATGAGCGTGTTAATCAGCGACAAAGCGTCCGCGCCCGCCGATTCGACGGCAAGCGCAATTTTCGTGATGTCGGTGACGTTCGGGCTGAGTTTGACGATAACGGGCTTGCTTGTCGAACGTTTGGCAACGTCCGTGACTTTGGCGGCTTGCGTTTCGTCTGTGCCGAAAATAATTCCGCCGTCTTTGACGTTCGGGCAGGAAACGTTCAGCTCAATCGCCGCGACGCCGTCCGTGTCAAGCATTTTGGCAAGCGTGCCGTAATCTTCGACGCTTGAGCCGCTGATATTGACGACGACGGTCATGCGGTCTTTGATTCGCGGCAAGATGTCCGACAGAAATTTTTCGACGCCGGGATTTTCCAAGCCGATGCAATTCAACATGCCCGACGGAGTTTCGGCAATTCGCACGCCGTCATTTCCGCGCCGAGGCTTGAGCGTCGTGCATTTGACCATGACGCCGCCGAGACGTTTCAGGTCGACAAAGTCCGCAAATTCTTCGCCGAAACCGAAAGTGCCCGACGCGGCAAAAATCGGCGTCGCAAGCTTGATACCGCAAAGTTCGGTTTGCAACAGTTCACCTGCCGCGGGAGTTTCAACAGAAATTTTCGACACGCCACATCACCTGCCTTGAACGAAAACTTTTCGGGCGTCGAACACAGGGCCGTCCTTGCAAACTTTTTTGCGACCGTCGACGGTGTCAATCGAACAGCTTAAACACGCGCCGAGCCCGCAAGCCATGCGTTTTTCGAATGAGACTTCGCACGGCAAATTTTTTTCGGCGGCAAGTTTGGCGACGCCGCGCATCATAATTTCGGGACCGCAAGTCAGCACGGCGGAATAATTTTTCTTCGCCAAAACGTCAGGCAAGGCGTCCGTGACGAAGCCGTATTTGCCGACGGAGCCGTCGTCCGTGGTAACGAAAATTTCTTCGACGTTGGGACGAAATTCCGCGCACCAGAATTCGACTTCGCTTGAATTTCGACCGCCGAGCAAGACGTCAGCCGAAAAAGTTTCCGCCGCGCACAGGAGCGGAGCAAGTCCCATGCCGCCGCCGACAAGAAGAATTTTTCCGTCGCGGGGCGTGAAACCGTTGCCGAGCGCACCCAAAACGTCAAGCTTTTCGCCCGCGTGCCGTGTCGACAAAACTTGAGTGCCGCGCCCGACAACACGATAAAAAATTTTCACTCGACAATCAGCCGTCGACGCAATGCCCAACGGTCTGCGCAAAGTGAAGGCATCCGAAATTTTCACTTGCACGAATTGCCCCGCCGAAGCGTTTGCGGACAATTCGGGTGCATCGAGTGTCATGCGGAAAATTTTTTCGGCGACTTGTTCGTTCGCCAAAATTGTAACGTTGAAATTTTTAATCATCAGCTTGACTCCGTAAAAGCAATGTGGAATTAAACCGCGTCATTGAGTTAAAACTGTCGAATGATAGCATGACAACGCGACGGTCGTCAATTCGCCGCAATGGTGAACTTACGGCTGTGACACGAAAGATTAACTTTTCGCGCCGTTGCAAAGCAGTTGTAATTAATTTATAATCCGTGCGAAACGGTTGTAAGTTGTTGCGTGCGGAGGTCGTTTGAAATGAAAGCCAAGCTCTTTTTGAAAGTCGGCGTCCTGTTTGCCTTGTTGACGATTTTTTTCTGCGGCTGTTCGGAAACGCCCGACATTGTGGTTATCGAAGATTCGGCGCAGAAGAAATCGACAAATTTGCCCGCCGACAAAAGCGAATATAAAATTTACCTGATCACAATGGATTTGGCGGACGATTTTTGGAAGTCGATAGATTCGGGCTGTCGCAAGGCTGTCGCTGAATTCGGCGGCATCGATTACAAGTGGATTGGTCCCGACGTCAACGAAGACCTGCCGCAAAGACGTTGCATTGAACAGGCAGTCGACGAAGGCGCGGATGCCATTTTGCTTGCGGCAAGTTCGCCCGCCGGTGTCAACGAAAGTTTGCAAAAAGCCGCCAAAGCCGGCGTCAAAATAATTTACGTGGACAATGCCGCCGAATTTGATTGCGTGGCGTTTTTGGCGACAGACAACGAATTGGCGGGCATGATTGCCGGCGAAACGATGAAAACCGCGCTGGTTGAGTCGCGAATTTTTTCGGGCAAAATCGGCTTGATGGTCAACAAAGACAACGTTACGAGTACCGCGCTGAGAGTCAAAGGCTTCCGCAAAGTTTTCGAAGGCACGGACTTTTACCTCGACAAAACTTTTTTCATGGAAGACGACCCGCAACGCATAAAAACTTTCGTGAGCGAACATCCCGATTACGTTGCATTTTTCGGCTCGAATGAACGCACGGCTTTGGCATTGGGCGAACAAATGCGCGATTCCGGCTCCAAACAACTCGTTGTCGGCTTCGACACTTCCGACGCGGTTTTGGCTTTGCTTTATGACGGCGTCATTTACGCCACCTTGCAACAGAAACCGCAAGTCATGGGCTACGACGGCATCAAAATCGCGCTTGAGGCGTTGAAAGGCACTTACAGCGGCAAAAGCGGCTTGATCGATACCGGCGTCAAAGTTCTCTATAAAAATTCGATATAGGTGAGCGCCATGAAGTACAGCACGAAACTTTTAATCGCCAACTGCATACCGATTTTGGTTTTCGCGACGATTTCGCTGATTATCGGCTTCATGCAATTTCGCGCCAATCTCTACGACGAAAAGCAAGCTAATTTGAAGTCGACGGCTTTGGCGGCAATGGCGTTGTACTCCAGTCACGGCTATGGCGATTACGGCAGGAAAGCCGACGGAAACATTTGGCGCGGCATGAATTTCAACGTGTCCGAAGAAACTTCCGTCGTCGACGACCTGAAACAACAGACCAATGTTGACGTGACGTTTTTTTTCGGTGACGCGGCGGCAATGACTTCGATTAAAAATCAAGATGACGTTCGCGCCGTCGACACGAATGCGCTTGACCACATCAAAAATTTCACCTTGGCTCACGGCGCACAACTTTGGTGCCGAAGCATCAAAATCAACGGGCGGACTTGTCAAGCTTACGTCATACCGATTCGGCAGGAGAGCGACAATGCCGTCGTCGGTGCGCTTATGACTTCGCAATCAATGAGCGGCTTTAATCGAATAATTGAAAATTACATTTTGACCACGGCAGTCACCGCGCTGGTGATTTTGTTCGCGGCTTTTTTGTTTATCCGCTGGTACGTCGCCCGTTTCTCGCAAGAATTCTACGACGCGACGAACAAAAGCAAGCACGACCTGTTGACGGGGCTTTTAAACAAGCGTTCTTTCGAGGATGAAGTCAAAGCCGCCATTGCAAACAAAAAGCCGACTGATGTGTCCGTTTTGCTGATTTTGGACTTTGACAACTTCAAGCATGTCAACGACCATTACGGACATCAAATCGGCGACGAAGTTTTAAAAGCGTTCGGGCTGATTTTGGAACGCGCTTTCCGAACCAAAGACATTATCGGGCGTGTCGGCGGCGATGAATTTATGGTTTTCATGCCCGACATGACTGCGGAGTTTTTGCGTCGTTCGGAAGAAATTTCGCGTGAAATTTTGCATGAGCTGGCGGTCTTGAAAGTCGGCAAGGCTGAACATTTTTCCTGCAGTATCGGCATTGGCACCGACGCGGGCAATTACGACTTCAAGAAACTTTACCGTTTGGCGGACAAAGCACTTTACGAGTCGAAGGAACGCGGCAAAGCTTGCTTCGTTCGATTCTCTTCCGACGAAGTGCACGATTAACGGAAGTCTTTGACGATGTCGACGTTCGTGCTGTCGACGATAATCGG
The DNA here is from genome assembly GCA_017479925.1 of Selenomonadaceae bacterium. Lineage (GTDB taxonomy): Bacteria > Bacillota > Negativicutes > Selenomonadales > Selenomonadaceae > Quinella. Next base: position 26,760 of record JAFVBP010000313.1, read on the forward strand.
AATGCACAGGTACGACGGAATTGTCTTTACGTCGTTGCGGATGTTTGTCACGTCGTTGATTGCGGGTTGGCTGCCTTCGACGACGGCTTTAACCATGCGAACAATTTTGCCGCAGAGAATTTCGGGGTCTTTGTAAATCGTCATTGACTGCTTGCCGGCTTTGATGTTCGCGATACCGTTGGCACCGGCGTCCTGCCCCGTCAAAATTGTCGGCGTGCCTTTGTAACCGACGCTTTCTTGAGCGCGAATCAAAGCTTCCGCCAAGTCGTCATTTGCCGCGACAACGACGTTAAGCGACTTGCCGTCCGCGTAATATTTCTGCAGAATTTCGGTCATGCGGCGTTGAGCGTTGTCGGGCTTCCAACCGTCGGTTGCCACGGATTGAAAATCTTTTTGCCCCGAAGGAACGACGAGTTGTCCTTTGTCAATGTACGGCTTCAGGTAATTGAAAGCCCCGTTGAAAAACAGCGGCGCGTTGGTGTCGTCGGGCGAACCGGCGATAAATTCTATCGTGAAAGGTCCCGCGCCGTTTTTGAGACCGAGTTTTTCCTCGACGTAACGCGCTTGAAATTCACCGACCGAATTGTTTTCGAACGATGCGTAATACGAAATGGCGTCGGTGTGCATAATCAACCTGTCGTAAGCAATGACGGGTATATTTTTTTCTTTGGCAAGAGTGAGCGGCTCGCCCAAAGCGTTGGCGTCCTGTGCGCCGATGACTATCGCGGCGGGATTTTTTTCGACGGCGGCTTTAAGCTGTTCGACTTGTTCGGCGGCGTTGGTGCAGTGGTGAAGTTCAACTTCGTAATTGGCTTCGCGCATGAGTTGGGCGCAAAGTTGACCGATATATTTCCAAATGCCGCTGTCGGGATTCGGGAACAAAAGTTGCACGGTGCTTTTGGAATTGCCTTCGTCCGCGCAACCGCTCAAAACGACGCAAAAAGCAAGACACAAGCTCAAGAAAATTTTTCGCACGATAAACACCTCACAACTTGAACATGGCAGTCGAATCCTGCAACTTTTGCGCCATGTCGGACATATTTTTACTTGCGCCGGCGATTTCGTCCATTGATGCCGAAAGTTGTTGTGTCGCGGCGGAAACGGATTCGGCTTCCTGCGAAACTGCGGCACTGGTTTTGTTCAATTCGTCCATGACGGCGACGAGTTTGTTGATTTTTTCGGCGGAGGAACGGGCGGCGCGCAAAATAATTTCGGCGTTTTCGGTAAGACCGATTACGGCTTTGACGATTGTGCCGAAGGAATTGCCCGCCTTGTCAACGACGCTTTTTCCGCTTTGAACGTCGAGCGTGCCTTGCTCCATGCGTTCAACGGCCTTGGTCGTGTCGCTTTGAATGACGCGAATCAAGTCGGCAATTTGAGCGGCAGCTAACGCTGAACCTTCGGCAAGCTTGCGAACTTCGTCGGCGACAACCGCAAAGCCGCGACCGTGTTCGCCCGCACGAGCCGCTTCTATTGCCGCGTTCAACGCCAAAAGATTGGTTTGTTCGGCAATGCCCGAAATTGTGTCGGAAATGTTGCTGATTTCTTCGGAACGCGCCGCAAGTTGACGAATCACTTCGGCGGATTCGGTGACGGACTCGGCTATCGTTTCCATTTGCGAAATTGCTTCGGAAACGGCTGTGCGCCCGTTTTGAGCAATGTCGGCAACGTCGTGCGCGGCTTTGGAAGATTGTTCCGACAGCTTTTCAAACGCGGCAATGTCGTTGGTCATGTCGTTTATTTCGCGCACGGAAGAATTCACCTGTTCGCCTTGATTGGTCATGTTGAAGGCGACGTTGCTTATCGAGTTGGCGACTTGTTGCGTTGCTTGCGCGGACTGATCGGCGTTTGAAGTCAACTGGTCGGAAAACGTCACCAAATTTTCCGCGGTTGAAGTAATGCCCTTGATTAAACCTTTGAGTTGCGTGACGGTTTCGGCAAAAGCTTTGGTGAGCATACCGAATTCGTCTTTCGTTTTGGGCGTGACGTCCGCCGTCAAATTGCCCTGCGCAATGTTTTCGGCAATTTCGATGAGGTAGCGAATCGAAGTGTTTATCGAGCGGCTCAAGTAAAACGCCATTGTCACGGAAATCAAAATGACGACAAGCACCGACGCAATCAAAATAAATTTCGTTCGATCGTATTCGGCTTCGGCGGCGACGGTTTCGGCGTGTATGAAATCTTTGCGGGCGTCAATGACTTTGACGAGCAAATTATCGAGTTCTTCAAACTGATTCAACGAGTTGTCAAGAATCAAAGCCGCCTGTGCCGATTGATTGTTGTTCGACATATCAACGATATTGTTCAGCTGACTTCTGTACGCTGACCACTTTTGCCGCAACGAAGTAAGATTCGAGTCAAGGTTGCCCTGCAAACTTTTTTCCAGCGTGTCAAACGTAATGTCGATTTGGTCGGCAAGTTTGACGGCTTTTTTTTCGGCGTAAGAGCGACTGATTAAATTCGGCGCGGTGACGATTGAATATTCCAGTTGCCGATATTGCTCCATTGCCTTGCCGTTGTCGTTTGCGACAAGCACGCTGAGCAGGTGAGTTGTGGCGATTCGCATTGCGCCTTCGTTTATCTTGTTGAGCGCGTACGCCGAATAAACGCTGACCGAAACAAAGACCAAAATCAACGCGACGAAAATTAAGTTGAGTTTTTGGCGGATGGTTAAACCGTTCAAGTGAATTCGCCTCCTTGAAGTTGCCCGATTGTAAATGTTTATTTCTGCGGAAGAATTATCACATGCTTTATCGACAAAAGCAAGCAGTAATGCGTTTCATTTGAACGCAAGCAAGCGTAAATTGTCGAGACGAATCACGCGAAAAAAAATCCCGCACTCGTTGAAGCCGCCGCCGAAAAATTCAATTTCGGTGATTATGCAGACTTGAGCGAATGCGGGAATGTCGCGTGCCCGACGAAATAAATTTCTACTTGCAGTTCATGCCAGAGCGTCACCGCCGCCGACGTAATCTTGAATCGCCAGCGAATAGACAAGTCGACGGTCACGCATGAAGGTCAACACGCGCATGACTTCCCAAGCGGTGTCCAAACTTGTGAAGCAGGGCACGCCCAATTCGACGGTGGCGCGACGAATGCGGAAGCCGTCTTTGGCGACGTGTTTGCCGGGTGCCTGCGTATTGATAACCATGTGAATCTTGCCGAGCTTAATCATTTGGATGATGTCGGAGCTGCGTTGGTGCACTTTGCCGACAACTTCAGCGTTAATGCCGATTGACTGCAGAGCGCGTGCGGTGCCTTCGGTGGCGACGATTTTAAAGCCGAGTTCGGAAAACGCTTTGGCAAGTTGTTTCATTTCGTCTTTGTCTTTGTCGGCGACGGTGAACAGAATGCAACCGTTTTTCGGGATGACGATACCCGCGCCCGTAATCGCCTTGTACAGCGCACGAGCGTAGTGGTAATCGATGCCCATGACTTCGCCCGTCGACTTCATTTCGGGACCGAGCGAAATGTCAACGTCCTGCATCTTCGCGAACGAAAACACGGGAGCTTTGACCGCGACATAAGGTTTCGGCTCAACCAGACCCGAATAGTAGCCCATTTCGCGCAGAGTTTTGCCGAGAGCCGCACGCGTCGCGACGTTGACCATTTTAATATCGGTGACTTTGCTCAAAAACGGAACCGTGCGACTTGAACGCGGATTGACTTCGATAACGTAAACTTTGCCTTCCGCAACGACATATTGAATGTTGAGCAGACCTTTGACGTGCAGGGCAAGCGCAAGCCGTTTCGTGTAGTCGGTTATCGTGTAAATCGTTTTCGACGGCAAGGTTTGCGGCGGATACACGGCGATTGAGTCACCGCTGTGAACACCTGCGCGTTCGACGTGTTCCATAATGCCGGGAATTACAACGTCAACGCCGTCGGAAATGGCGTCAACTTCGACTTCCGTGCCCTGCATGTACCTGTCGACAAGCACGGGATGATCGGGCGTGACTTTGACGGCGCGGCTCATGTAGTCGCGGAGTTCTTCCTCGTTGTAGACGATTTCCATTGCACGGCCGCCCAAAACGTAACTCGGACGAACCATGACGGGATAGCCGATTTCAGCGGCACCGTTAATCGCGTCGTCCAAATTCGTGACGGAAATTCCACGCGGTCGGGGAATGTTTAACTCGGTCAACATTTCGTCGAAACGTTCGCGGTCTTCGGCGCGGTCAATGTCGTCAACGCTCGTGCCGAAAATTTTCACGCCCGCTTCAGCCAAAGACGCCGACAAGTTAATCGCGGTTTGTCCGCCGAATTGCACGATGACGCCTTCGGGCTTTTCCTTGTCGACGATGTTCAAAACGTCTTCGGTCGTGAGCGGCTCGAAATAAAGTTTGTCGGAGATGTCAAAGTCCGTCGACACGGTTTCGGGGTTGTTGTTGATGATAATCGCCTCGATGCCCGCCTCACGCAGTGCCCAAACCGAATGCACGGAGCAGTAATCGAATTCGACGCCTTGCCCGATGCGAATCGGACCGGAGCCAAGCACGATAATTTTGCGTTTGTCGCTGACGGTGACTTCGTCGACTTCGCCGCGATACGTCGAATAGTAGTAAGGCGTCATTGCCTCGAATTCCGCCGCGCAGGTGTCGACCATTTTGTACACGGGCACAATCCGATTTTGCTTGCGAAGGGCACGAACGTCGCGAACTTTCGTGTTCGTCAATTCAGCGATTGACACGTCCGACAAGCCGACAAGTTTCGCCTCGCGCAGAATTTTCGCGTTGAGTTCAGTTTTCGACAGGCGAACTTCCATGTCGGTGATGTTTTTGATTTTGTCGATAAACCAGCGGTCAATTTTCGTGATGTCGGCAATTTCCTGCGTCGTGGCGATGTTGCGGCGAAGTGCCTCGGCAATCAAAAACAGTCGCTCGTCGTTGACGCGGTTCAAGCGGCTTTTGATTTTGTCGTCGTCCCAGTCGTCCATTTTGTCCATGTGCAGACGATTGACGCCGATTTCAAGACTGCGAACGGCTTTGAGAATCGCGCCTTCAAACGTGCGGTCAAGGCTCATGACTTCGCCCGTCGCCTTCATCTGCGTGCCCAAAGTTTTGTCGGCGTAAACGAATTTGTCGAACGGCCAGCGCGGGAACTTGACGACGATATAATCAACCGACGGCTCGAAACAAGCTTTGGTTTTCTTCGTGACGGCGTTGACAATCTCGTCAAGTTGGTAGCCTATGGCGATTTTGACGCTGACTTTCGCAATCGGGTAACCCGTCGCCTTCGACGCAAGCGCGGAACTTCTGCTGACACGCGGATTGACTTCGATGACGTAATAATCGTCGCTGTTCGGGTCGAGCGCGAATTGGATGTTGCAGCCGCCTTCGATTTTGAGCGCACGAATAATTTTCAAGCTTGCCGAACGCAAAAGTTGATATTCGTGGTCGTTGAGCGTTTGAGTCGGAGCGACGACGATTGAATCGCCCGTGTGCACGCCGACGGGGTCGAAATTTTCCATTGAGCAAATCGTTATGCAGGTGTCGTTGGCGTCGCGCATGACTTCGTACTCGATTTCTTTCCAGCCGGCGATTGAGCGTTCAATCAAAACTTGTCCGATCATTGAGTATTTCAAACCGCGCAGGGTCGTTTCGATGAGTTCTTCCTCGTTGTTGACGATGCCGCCGCCCGTGCCGCCGAGCGTGTACGCGGGTCGGACAATCAGCGGGTAACCGATTTCGTTTGCGAAGTCAACCGCGCTGTGAATATCTTCGACAATCGTCGATTCGGGTATCGGTTCGCCGATTTGCTCCATGGTCTCTTTAAAAAGTTCGCGGTCTTCGGCGCGCTTGATGGCTTCAATCGACGTGCCCAAAAGTTCGACGTTGTTTTTGGCAAGCACGCCGCTTTCGGCAAGTTGAACTGCGAGATTCAAGCCCGCCTGTCCGCCGAGCGTCGCAAGCAAACCGTCGGGGCGTTCCTTTTCGATTATCGCCGACAAAAAGTCAACCGTGAGCGGCTCAATATACACGCGGTCGGCAATGTTGGCGTCCGTCATAATCGTCGCGGGATTGGAGTTGACCAGCACGACTTCGAGACCTTCCTCTTTGAGCGAACGGCAAGCCTGCGAGCCTGCGTAATCGAATTCGGCCGCCTGCCCGATGACAATCGGTCCGGAACCGATAACAATAATTTTGTTGAGATTCTTTTTCTTAGGCAATGTGTTATGCCTCCTTAAATGCGTTAGTTATCGCGGGTAAGTCTGCGCAAGTTTGCAATTCGGTATGCACGCGTCGAACATCCTGCGGTACAGTTCGCGGCTGTTGACTTCCTGCGGCTCTTGACCCGAATTCGTCGGCTTGACATACCAAACGTCGCCGACAAGCATAAACGTTTGACGCCGATTGTCGCCGAATTTGTTGTTGATGACGAGTATAAGCGGCACATCGAAAGTTTGTTTGTCGAAGTCCTCAACAATGCGGTCGGGCTGAACGTACCACTCGCATTTGTCGCGACCTTTAAAATTGGTCAAAATCCAAACGTCCGCCGCAAAAGCCGTCGACGAAAAAATCAGCAACACGAACGTTGCAAAAAAAAATTTTCGCATGTGAATCACCTTGGATTGAATTTCACTGCGGCGACCAAATATTTTTCGTGTACGCGGGAATCAAAATCAAGTTGTCCGCGTCGAGCATGTAAACCGTCGCGTAAGTTCCCACGTCGGGCACGGTGTTTGTGTGCCACGTCAAAGAAATCGTGCCGTCGTCGAGATAAGTCATCGGGCGGAAATCCGAATCGCGGCTGTCCTGCAACGTGCCCTTGTCGTTTTGGAACTTCACGAGCTGAAGTCGCCCGTCTTTGACGACGAAAATTTTCACGGCGAAGGCGAAACTTGTAATCTGAATTTTGCTGACGAGCAGGTCGGGCAAGTTGTTGACGCCGCGCACAAAATAAAAGCCGTCGTGATTGTCCCGCGTGACGTTGATTCGTTGCGGATAATTTTTGTCGTGATCGTCCGCGAAAAGTTCAACGTCCTGACGGCTGAACGTGTCGGAATTCGCCGCAGTTAAGTAAGCCGAATAATCGCCCGCATAAATCGTATCTTCGGGTGCCCGAAACCAATCTGTCACAAGTTTTTCGTCGTCGCCGACAATGCGCACGTCAAAAATTTTCCCGTCGACGGCACGCAACTCAAAACTCTGTCGGGCTTGCGAATCGGCGTCCGAACGATTGAGCGTCGACGTTGCGGCGAAACAAAGCTGCGCG